>CALGIA010000254.1 GCA_937916005.1 uncultured Rhodospirillaceae bacterium | reverse complement strand
CTCACAAGAGCTGCCTGCGCCTGGGCCGGGGTGCCGCTTAATGAAGCTGAGGTGGCGACCCGAACGGCGCAGCTTACAGCGCTTTTTCAGGACGCCGGGGCCCTTGGCCCCAAACACTGGCGCGCGCGTCTGGCGCGCCACCGCCTGGAAACCCAGGCGTTGAAACAGGTCTTTCAACAGGCGCGGGTCGGGCGCGGTATATTCGACGAATTCGAATCCGTCTGTGCCCATGGGATTATGGGAGGTTTTGTCGTTGTCTGTCATTGCGCGTTTCCTGTTTTTTCGGATCAACGCTCCCTGCGTATAGGGATATGGGCGATCCTCACGCCCATGACAAGGTTCCGGGTGGACGTCGATGGGTTGGCTTAATCCGTCGAATCATCCCTGAACGGCTCGCGGGTGACTTGCTCGCCTTTTCGCGTGGTGAGCATGATCGCCGCGACGGCGCCCGCCGTCAGGGCGACCAGAATGAACAGGAAGAAACTGTAATCCCGGGTCTGAACCAGCCCGGCGCCGAGCCACGCCAGAACGCCCATGATGATGGCGAATATCAACCAATGGATCGGCTTGCCGAGGAAGATGTGCGACATCAGTTCGTCTCCTTGCCGGCGATGGAACGAATGCGCCCGGGCAGGACCACCGCGGCGATCAGGGCCAACCCGACGGCGTCGAGCACAAAACCGGAAACCCCAAACGGGAACAGCATGGGCGGAAACATCGCCAGAACGCCGCCGACACCCGTCGCGATACGCGGCCCCGTCGCCAAGGGGCCGCGATGCCAGGCTTCCAGAGACAGGGAAAGCGCCCAGACCCCGGCGAAGGCGGTGACCGTCGAATAGGCGGTCAACCAGAGCGGCCCCTCGAACAACAGGCTGGGATTATAGACAAAGACGAAGGGGACGAGATATTTGGCGATGCCGATGCGCGCCGATTCCACGGCTGTGGCCATGGGGGGCGTGCCGGCGATGGCCGCCGCGGCGAAGGACGCCAGCGCAACCGGCGGGGTAATGGTCGACACCACGCCGTAATAGAATGCGAACATGTGGGCCGCCATGGGGTTGACCCCCACATTGATCAGCGCCGGCACGATCAGCGCGGCCACGGTGATATAGACCGCCGTGGTGGTGATTCCCATGCCCAGCAGGATCGCGGCGATGGCGGTCAGGACCAGCAGGACGAATAGATATCCGTGCGACAGATCGATCACCGAATTGGTGAATTTCAGCCCCAGTCCAGACACGAATATGGACCCGATGATGATGCCGGCGCAGGCGCAGGCGACGCTGACCGGAATGGTGCTGCGCACGCCCGATTCCATGGCCGACAGCAGATCGACCGGGCTCATCCGCGTATGGGGGTTAACGAAGGTCAGGGCGGTCAGGATCAGGATCGACCAGAACGCCGAATGTGTCGCGGTGAAACCCCAGACCAGCAACAGCACCAGCACCACCAGCGACAGCAACAGATGCCAGCCATCCTTCATGACGTCGGTAAAGCGCGGCAGTTCGTCCCGGGGGATGCGTTCGATGCCGTGCTTGTCGGCTTCCAGATGGACCATGAAATAGACGGTCGAAAAATACAGGAATGTGGGCACGATCGCCGAAACGATGACCACCAGATAATTGACCCGCAGGAACTCGGCGATGATGAATGCCGCGGCCCCCATGATCGGCGGCGTGATCTGTCCGCCGGACGATGCACAGGCTTCCACGGCGGCGGCGAATTTTGGCCGATAGCCGAGCCGTTTCATCATGGGGATGGTGAATGATCCCGTGGTCACGACGTTTGCCGTGGCCGATCCCGAAACCGTGCCGAGGAAGGCCGACGCCACCACCGCCGCCTTGGCCGGGCCGCCCAGCCTGTGGCCGGTCAGCGATATGGCCAAATCGATGAAGAACCGCCCGGCGCCGGACCGGATCAGGATGCCGCCGAAGATGATGAAAAGCACAATATAGGTCGACGCAACCAGCAGCGGAATGCCGAACACGCCGACCGGCTGCAGGAACTGGTTGTCGATGAACATCTCATTCGACACCGGCGGTCCGTACAACATGCCGAAGAAGTAATCCGCATTCAGGGTCTGGATGATGAAAAACCCGGTGATGAAGACCATGGTCCAGCCGACCACGCGCCGGGTCATTTCCAGCACCAGCAGGATCATGAGCCAGCCGACCCAAAGGTCGCTTTCGTCGGGTGATCCTTCCCGGGCCTGAAGCTCGTCAACATCCCACAACAGATAGGTCTGGACGACGATCACCAGGGCGATCAGCACCAGATCAACGGCAAAGCCCACGGCGCGCTTGGCGTTGCCCGGCGCGCCGGCAACGATCACCGGTTCGCTGATCCCGGATCGGAACAGGGGGCGCACCAATGCCGCAAGAATCAGCATGGTCGACAAATGGGTGCTGCGAAAGGACAGGGTTTCCGGTGTGCCGAAGCCCGCGACAAACAGGTGATAAAGCGCCAGCGCGATGGCGAGAATGGATGCACAAAGGGTCACCGCGCCGGTCAGGCCCAGGCGGTCCACGCGCAGACAGTCTTCCAGCAGCGAGTACTCGCGCCGTTCCTCGTATTGAAGCTTGCCTGTCGTGTCGCTCATTGTGTCATCGGGGGGGATCCGGTCGAAAAAAAGGCCGCCGGGCGGGCACGGTATTCACCGCGCCGCCCGGCGGGAAGGGCTATTTCTTGACGCCCATTTCGTTGTAATACTTCATGGCGCCCGGATGGACCGGAACCGCCGCCGCGAGCAGTGCGGTCTTGAGCAAGACCTGGCTCCAGCTCTTGTTGACCTTGCCAATTTCCGCATGGGCATTCCAGAATGCCTTGGTCATTTTGTAGACCAGCTCGTTATTGACGTTTTTGTTGGTCACGAGAACCGTGGCGGTGGAAATTGTCGGCACGTCGGTGGTCACGCCCTTATATGTGCCGGCCTTGACGGTTGCTTTGAAGAACCCCGGGTTCTGCGCAATGAATTTGTCCGCAATCGTTGCCGACACAGGCAGAAAGCGAATTCCCGGGCTGAAATCAAGCGCGATAAATGATGAGTTGGGTGCGGTGGTCAACGCGACGAAGGCGTCGATATGGCCGTCTTTCATCAGGGCCACGGAATCGTTGTAACCGACCCGGTGGATGGCGCCGCCATTCTTTTTGATCTGATCATAGGTCACGCCATAAAGCTGCAACAGCTTTTCCACGGTCACATTGCCGGAAAAGGCCAGCTTGCCGGGGCTGATATTCTTGTTCTTCAGATCTGCATAGGATTTGATATTGGACTTCGCCGGTACGGCGGTCTGCAAGATGCCGGGAAACAATGTGGCGAAGAAGCGCACATCCTTATGGGCCTTCTTGAACTTGCCCTTGCCGTTGAACCCGTTATAGGCGGTGAAGCCGAAGGTCCAGCCGAATTCCGCATTGCCCTTGCCCACATTGCGGACATTGCCGACGCCGCCGCCCGGACCGCTCGATGTCCGGATGCCCGGTACGTCGCGCTGCATCACTTCCATGACCTTGGCGCTAATGGGATACCAGCTTCCGCCGGCCGGTCCGCTGATCATGCGGACGAATGTTTCCGCGTTCGCGGTCGAGGCCGCCACGGCGAGAACGGCCGTTGCGGCAAGTGTCGTTGTTAGTTTTCTCATGACTCTCCCCTTGATTTTCTGGTTATGCGAGTCCGGCGCGGAATAAATTTCCGCGCCGGGATTGTTTGAAACGTTACTTTTCGGCGCGGACGGGGTTGCGCAGTATCCCGAGCCCTTCAATTTCGATTTCGCAGGTGTCGCCGGGTTTCATGAAGACCGGCGGCTTGCGCACGAAGCCGACCCCGGCGGGCGTTCCGGAAAAGATGATGTCGCCCGGCTCCAGCGTCATGGCAACGCTTGCCGCGTTGATGATGGCCTGGGTGTCGAAAATCATGTTTTTGGTGTTGGATGATTGCAGCACCTTGCCGTTCAGCCGGGTCTCGATCGCAAGCCCCTTGCCGCCCTTTTTCACTTCATCCGCCGTCACCAGGTCCGGACCCCAGGACCCGGTATTGTCGAAATTCTTGCCCAGCGTCCATTGCGACGCCTTCATCTGGAAATCCCGGATCGAGCCTTCATTGCCGACCGAATAGCCGGCCACGTAATCAAGCGCCTTGGATTTCGGAATATTGCGTCCTTTCTTGCCGATCACGACCATCAATTCCGCCTCATAGTCGAAATGCTTCGACGCCTTGGGCCGGATGATCGCCTGGCCATGGCCGACGATGGAGCCGGGCACGCGCAGAAACAAAATCGCCGAGGTCGGAATGCTGAGACCGGCTTCCGCCGCATGGTCACTGTAATTGAGCCCGACGCAGATGATCTTGCCGGGGTTGGGGATCGGCGGCAGCATGGTTGGCCGCCCCTTGACGATGGCGCCCGGCTTGGCTTTTTTGGCCGCGGCGGCGGCGG
>CALGIA010000253.1 GCA_937916005.1 uncultured Rhodospirillaceae bacterium | reverse complement strand
ACGCCAGGATACGCCGCCTTCATTCTCCATCACCAAGATTCAGCTATAGCTCTGCCGTCGATCACACTGTTGGCTCTGGACAGGGCGTGCTCGGCGGCGGTCAGATCGCCCGAACGCGCCTGAAATCGGGCGAGAAGCGTTTGCAGGGCGACGATGCGTATCGGTTTTTTCTCATCGTCGTTCGTCACGGCCTGGTTTACGTGCCTGATCGCGTCGGCCATGTTGCCGGCTTTGCTTTCCACGCCGAACAGATTGCCGAGAATTGTATGCCGTTCATCCGGGTCGAGCACATCGGACAGGGCGAGCGCCTTTTTCAGATCGCTCAGCGCCTGCGGGATCCGGTCAATCCGCCGGGCAGCCCGCCCGCGCTCGAGATAGAACAGCGCTGTTCCGCGGCGATCAAGGCCCTGGGGGTCCGGGCGGTCGGCGGCCGTCGTATCGATTTTTTCCGCCACCACATCGACGCGACGCTGCTGATCGAGAATCCGGGTGATGTCCTCAATGGTGCGGGGCGGCGGAACGAAAGACGGTCCGTCGAATTGCGCTGATTCCTTGCGCGCCTGTTCGAGGGACAGGGCAGGCCGCTCGCCGTCGGTCTGACACCCCGTCACCGCAATAATCGCGGCGATTGCGGCGACAGCGAATGGATTCACGGAGCGGTTCGTCATGGGAAATCTCCTGTCCGAATTAAATCGTCAACGGCCTTTCCATAAGTTTACAGGAACCGGCGGTCCCGGCAAATCACTCCGTTTGGTCCCGCGCCTCACCCCGCGCCTCACCATCGGCCAGCGCCCATTTCAGGACCAGATTCGCTTTTTGCTTGCGGCCCGACACGTGACGCAGCAGCAGGGTCTGGCAGGGGCACGAGCCGTGCGGGCGCAAATCCTGTATGCCGGCCTCATGATGGGTGGCGATTTCCACCTGCTGCAAGGCCCAGTCGAGGATTTCCAGATCGTTGAGGTCCCGCACATGTTCCACCACGTCGCGCCATTGCAGGCTGCGGATCAGATGGGCCCGGTCCACCACCGGGAAGCGGGTGACATAATCCTGGATCAGTTTCCATTTTCGGTAATCGAGCCGGGCGCGGGCGACGTGGGACAGGCCGTCCCACCCTGCCCGGTCGATCGCCGCCAGCGTGTCGGATAGTTCGTTGAGGAGAGACCGGTCAGTCGGCGCCAAAGAGGTTTTCGCCCATTTCGTCGATCAGCGCGCCGGCCTTTCGGACCGCGCATTCATTGGCGGCGCCCTGGGTGGGGAACATGTCGGCGCGGACGAATTCATGGTCCCGCACGCCGTCGGGAAACTGCCGCGAGATCCGCGCCGCGGTAATCCACTGCCCGTTGTCCTGGAAGGATTCAGGCTGGATCGTGTAGCCGCCATGGGATACGGGAGACGTGAAGCTGTCGGTTTTCATGCCCGGCCGGGATGACGCCGAGCCGAAGAAATGACGCAGAATGCCGCCGATGGTGAATGCCAATGTCCGCCTCTTTCGCTGGATGATCCAAGACCAGTTAAAGCCATTCGTGCACCCGGTTCAAGACCCACCCTTCCGCCACCGGCTGGAAACCATCAATCGCCGCCTTGTTTTGAAGCAAGGCTTTCGCGCCAGGCGGGCCAGTTGATATCTCTGGTTTCGACCACGCGAAGCGCCTCCAGATCATCCAGCCGGTCGGGAAACAGCACGAGATTGCCGCGCGGCCAGCGGGCGCTTGGAACGATGAGCCCGTCGAAATCCAGAAACCGCGCGGCCGCGCCGATTTCCTGCGTGCGCGAATATCCGCCCCGGCGGAAATTGTCCGTATCGACCCCGACGACGGCGAGGGAATCGATGTTTGGAAAAACCAGCGATCTTTCAGTGCGGAGCGCAAGCCGGTTGATCTTCACATGGGATGACGAAAACACCGGCGCCCGGGACAGATGATGATAGATTTCGGCCAGCGCGCCGTCTTCATCGAGGCTGGTATAAAGCGCTTCAAAATCATTGGCCGGATGCCAGCGTCCGCCGCCCGTTCCGCCGATCAGTGGATCGCGGCTGGCCCAGGTTACCCGCCATACATGACCGTCGAAGGATTGCGGGTCCATGGCTTCGAGCGCGTCGAGCAGATCAGGATCATGGGCGGGGTGGTCGACCATCTGCGTTCAGCCGGTACGACGTCAGAGATAGGCCAGATCGCCGAGACGTTCGACGGCCTCGAGAACGATTTCGGTGTCGCCGTCATGAATCAAATCGATGGCGCGCCTGCCGTCGAGCAGATCGTTGCGGGCATTCAGCCACAGCCTGATTTCGTCGGGCCCATAGAACTCAGCCAGCTTGTCCACCACATAGCGCAGATCGGACAGCATGAGCTGTGTCCTGGGCTGTGGCGAATGGGACCCGGCCGACCAGCGCGTCACCGTGGCCTTGGAGACCTTGGTGATATTCGCCACATCGACGCCCTTCAGGCCGCCGCGACTCCTCAGATCGTCAATTGTTTTCGTGACCGCCGTTTCCATTGCTCATCCCCTTGTTTTTATTGAAATCGCACCTGATCGCCCAGCCCGGTTTTCAGGTATTAGGGACCTCGTCAGATTATGATCCGTCGCGTGAAGCTCTTCTAGGACACGCCGCATGTCTTCTACTTTACGGCTCGTAACAGCAAGCTTTTTCGTAATTTTCTCATCGGCTATCTTCAACCGCGCTGCCGCGCGAGCCGTGCGGTCCGCGGGCGCCAGTTGACGAGAGAGAAAATGGTCCGCACGCCGTAATTCGGGGACCAGATTAAGTTCTTTTACACGACGAGTGGTTTGATTCAGATAATGCGTTTTCGGCCTCACGAGCATATCTTCCCATCCGCCAGGACAACACCCAGGATCAATGCATCCCAGCAAGGGCTTCGCATTTCTGCTGGCAAATAACGTCCTTGCCTGCGAGTTATGGCCGAATCTGGTGTTTGAGCATTTGAGTTGAAGCGGCGTATCAGG
>CALGIA010000252.1 GCA_937916005.1 uncultured Rhodospirillaceae bacterium | reverse complement strand
ATGCTCTGGTTTCTGTCCAGTTACGAAAGCATGCTTACCGGCTTTCTGGGTCGGGGATAGTCGCCGATGGCTGACGATCAGGACAAATCACAAAAAACAGAAGATCCGACAGAGAAAAAGCTGCTGGACGCACGTGAGAAAGGGCAGGTTCCAACATCGCGCGAGGTCAATCATCTATTCATGATTGGCGCGGTCACGCTGATCGTGATGACGATTGCGCCAGCCATAATGTCGAACCTGTCTCAGGTCCTGGTGAAATTTATCGCAGCGCCCCACACGTTTCCGATGGATCAGGCGCATCTTGGGGACACTCTCACAACAGTCTCTGGTCAGACGTTACAGATGATGATCTTCCCGTTGGTGATTTTTATCGCTGCGGCCTTGTTGGCGGGGCTGGTTCAGACCGGCATGCTCTTTGCGCCCGACCGGATCAAACCTAAGCTTGAAAAGGTATCGCCCATGAAGGGGTTCAAGCGGCTGTTTTCGAGCCAGTCCGTTACCGAATTTACCAAAGGAATATTGAAGCTCGCAATCGTGGGAGCGATTTCGACCTTGGTGATGCTGCCCGAACTCGATTCCATCGAGCAAACTATCGCCATGCCTTTGGGCGATCTGTTGCTGAAGATTCACTGGCTGATCATTCGATTGCTGATCGCGGTGGTGTCCATTGTCGCTTTCATCGCCGCGATGGATTTTCTGTATGTGAAGTTCAAGCATCTCAGAGATCAGCGCATGTCGCGTCAAGATATAAAGGACGAGATGAAGCAAAGCGAGGGCGACCCGCAAATCCGCCAGCGCTTGCGCCAGATCCGCCACGAACGCGCGCAATTGCGAATGATGTCCGCTGTCCCCGACGCCACCGTGGTCGTCACCAACCCGACCCACTATTCGGTCGCGCTGAAATACGAGTTGCATGATATGGCGGCTCCGGTTGTGGTCGCCAAGGGCGCCGATCACATCGCCATGAAGATTCGTGAAGTCGCCCGCGAAAATGGTGTTCCTATCGTTGAAAACAAGGCGGTTGCGCGTGCGCTTTTTGCCACCGTCGAGATCGATCAGGAAGTGCCGACGGAGCATTTCAAGGCGGTTGCCGAAGTGATCAGCTATGTCATGCGTCTTAAAGGCCAGTTGTAAGATCGGTTTCAGGCGATTTTTTCCCTAAATTGTTGACCCGTGGGATTTCCACGTTAAGTTAACAACTGATGTGATCGAGCCGCTATCGAGTTGTGCGGTCGTGGCGACGACGCGATCTGATGTCAGGTTCACACATCATTTACCTAGGGGGAAGGCATGCTCAGAAAACTCATATTCACCACGGCGATGTGTTTTGTGTCGCTGTCTTTGGCGCATGCCGAAACATTTGTATTTACGGCCATTCCCGATGAGGATGCATCCAGATTGCGGGAACGTTTCGACAAGGTTGCTGTGTATCTGTCCAAGCAGCTTGCCGTCGACGTGCGCTATGTCCCGGTAAAATCCTATTCAGCCGCAGTTTCGGCGTTTCGGAACAATCAGGTGCAATTGGCCTGGTTTGGCGGCCTGTCCGGTGTCCGTGCGCGGTCTCTGGTGGAAGGGTCGCAGGCAATAGCGCAGGGTTGGGAAGATCAGTCTTTCGTGACTTATTTTATCGCCCATGTCAGCGCCGGGGTTAAGGCGAGCAAGAGCTTTCCCAAATCCATCGCCGGTAAAACATTCACCTTCGGCTCCAAAGGCTCCACATCCGGCCGGTTGATGCCCGAGTTCTACATTCGTGAAAACCTCAAAGCCGCTCCCAACAAAGTCTTCAGCCGGGTCGGATTTTCCGGGGATCATTCGCGAACCATCGCACTGGTGCAGTCGGGCGCCTATCAAATCGGCGCGGTGAATTTCTCGGTTTGGGATAATGAGATGAAGGCCGGCCACATTGATAAGGCTAAAGTCTCCATCATCTGGAAGACCCCCACCTATCCTGATTACCAATGGACAATTCGGGGCGATGTCGCCAAAAAATGGGGCGCCGGGTTCACTGGAAAGGTCACGAAGGCTCTGCTTGGAATGAAGGATCCGGATTTGCTGGCGTCGTTCCCGCGCAAGAGCTTTATCCCGGCGAGCAACTCCGATTATGACCCCATCCGGCGTACCGGGCTCGCCATAGGAATTCTGGACTAACCCTGGACTAACCATTGTTTCAATTAGACGGGGCCAGCGCGTCCTATAATGGCCATGCCGTTCTGACCGATCTGAAATTGAAGATCAGCCGGGGCGAGCGGGTGGCGCTGGTAGGGCGAAGCGGGGCTGGGAAGTCGACCCTGCTGGGGATGCTTTATGAGCAGCAAAAAGACAATGCGGCCCTGATCCCACAGGATTCGTCGCTCGTGAAAACATTGTCGGTGTTTCACAACGTCTATATGGGCCGTCTGCATTGTCACGGCAGTTTCTACAATCTGCGAAATCTGGTTTCGCCGCGCCGGGCCGAAATTGACCGCGTCCGGGAAATCACCGACAAGCTTGGGATCAGCGAGAAGATGTTTGAACCGGTCGGCCAGTTGTCGGGCGGTCAGCAGCAGCGTACGGCAGTCGGTCGCGCGCTTTTTTGTGGCCGCGATGTTGCGTTGGGCGATGAGCCCGTTTCCTCCGTGGACGAACACCAGTCGCGGGAAATTCTCCGTATCCTGAATGAAAGCCATGAAACGGTCGTGCTGGCCATGCATGATATGGCGCTGGCCCTGGAATTCACCGACCGGGTGATCGGTTTGAAGGATCGCCGAATTGTGCTCGACGAAGCCAGCTCTGATCTCACCACCTCAGATCTCGCTCGGATTTACAAAGCCTGATCATGCAATTTTCTCCCCCGGTTCGCGCCAGTCTTGGCTTTGTCGGACTCGCGCTGATCTGCCTGTTTTTTGCCGATATCGAAGTCACGACAATCGATCCGTGGCGCGAAATGGGGCGGCTTGGGCTTGGCATTCTCACCCCGGATTTTTCTGCTGTTGAACGTCTTGGCGATGCGCTGTTGCAAACCGTCGCTTTCGCAATTCTGGGTGTTGCCGCCGGTGGTATTCTGGGGTTTTCGCTGGCGACAATCTATCACTTGCCGCTGGTGCGTCCGTTCTGCGCCTTTATTCGATCGATCCATGAAATTTTCTGGGCGCTGATATTCCTGCAGGGCTTCGGGCTGACGCCCCTGACCGGCGTACTGGCGATCGCCATTCCCTATGCCGGAATTTTCGCCAAGGTCTATTCGGAAATTCTCGAGGAAGCCGATGCCGGCGCCATCGCGGCCCTGCCCGCGGGGACCAGCCATCTGTCGAGTTTTTTCTATGTGCGTCTGCCGGATGTGCGGGCGCATCTGAAGACCTATAGTTTTTACCGTCTGGAATGTGCATTGCGGTCTTCCGCCGTGCTGGGGTTTGTTGGATTGCCGACCCTGGGGTTTCATCTGGAAACGGCGTTCAAGCAGGGGCAATATTCCGAAGTGTCGGCCTTGTTGATCGTGTTCTATATCCTGATCGCCACCATTCGGTTTTGGGTTCGTCCGAAATATTTCTGGCTCTATGTGATTGCTGCGCCGTTGGCATTCAAAACCAGCGTGGCGATCGATTGGTCAAATGTGACCCGGTTCTTTGCCCACGATATTGTCCCGATGCCGCTTCGCCGTGCTGAAACCATTGATTTCGCCGCCATCTCGGCCACCGGTGACTGGCTATGGCGGATCATGACCGAACAGGCGTTTCCCGGCATTATTTCCACGCTTGTGCTGACTCAAATTGCGTTGGTTGCGACCGGGGTCTTGACGCTGTTTTTCTTTCCCCTGGTATCGCAGCGTTTTTTTGGAATATTCGGCCGCAATCTGGGTCACGTATTTTTGGTCGTGGTGCGGTCAACCCCTGAATATATTCTCGCCTATATTCTGCTTCAGCTCTGGGGGCCGTCCATGTTTCCAGCCGTGGTCGCGCTGTCGCTGCATAACGGCGCGATCATCGGCCATTTGATTGGCCGTCATACGGATGAATTGCCCCAGCGGGCGGACGCGCCCCACGGTCTCAATCTCTATGCGTTTGAGGTTCTACCCCGTGTGTATGGCCAGTTTCTCGCCTTTCTGTTTTATCGCTGGGAGGTGATCCTTCGGGAAACCGCAATTCTGGGAATTCTCGGCGTCGCGACACTGGGTTTTTATGTGGACAGCGCGTTCGAGGATATCCGTTTCGACGTGGCGCTTGTGTTGATCCTGACAACGGCGATGCTGAATATCTGTGTCGATATAATCTCCAGGAACATTCGCGCGCGGCTGCGCTTGACCACGACACCCGATGCGGGTTAGTGGGTAAATCGGCACTTTTGACGGAATGGCTGAAAAAACATGATGAAAAACCAGGGACCGGTCGTCAAGGACCTCGTGCTCGTGGGCGGTGGCCACGCCCACGTTTCGGTGTTGAAGAAATTCGCCATGAAGCCCGTCGCGGGCGTGCGCATCACCTTGATCACGCGCGATGTTCACACGCCCTATTCGGGCATGCTGCCGGGTTATGTCGCCGGGCATTATACGCTGGACGATTGTCATATTGATCTGCGGCCACTGGTTCAATTGGCCGGCGCGCGCATCTATCATGACTCTGCCATCCGGATCGATACGGTGGAAAAGCGGGTGATTTGCGAAAACCGTCCGCCGGTGCCCTATGATCTGCTGTCGATCGATATCGGCTCCGCGCCGAGCATGGACGATGTACCGGGCGCGGCCGAATTCGCGGTGCCGGTGAAACCCATCGGCCGTTTCGTTCAGCATTGGCATGATCTGGCCGAAAAAATAGTCGCCCGTGAAGGCAATCTCCGAATCGCGCTGGTCGGAGCAGGGGCGGGCGGCACGGAATTGACATTATCGATCCAGCATCGATTGCGCGCCATGCTGGCTGAAAAAAACATGCAGCCGGACCGGTTCGAGTTCCATTTGCTGTCCGGTTCCGACACGGTCATGCCGCAGGAAAACCGCGCGACCCAGATAAAGTTCACGCGTATTTTAGCTGAACGCGGCGTCAAGGTTCATGCCGGGGCCAAGGTAACGCGGGTCGAGGAGGGCAAGCTCCACTGTGCCGGTGGCGAAATCATCGAGGCCGATGAAATTTTCTGGGTCACCAGTGCGGGAAGCCAGAGCTGGCCCGGCGCGTCCGGGCTCGATGTGGATGAATCCGGGTTTATCCGGGTCGATGATTGCCTGCGCTCGCTGTCCCACCCCGATGTGTTTGCCGCCGGCGACGTGGCCAATGTGGTCAATCATCCGCGTCCCAAAGCCGGTGTTTTCGCCGTGCGCCAGGGACCGCCCCTGGCCGCAAACCTGCGCCGCGTGTTGCTCAACCGTGCGCCCCGCAAATTCAAACCGCAAAGCCGCTTCCTGAAGCTGATCAGCACCGGGGATAAATATGCGGTCGCGGCCCGCGGTGGGTTGGCGTTTGAAGGCGCCTGGGTCTGGGCGCTGAAGGACTGGATCGATCTTCGCTGGATGCAAAAATATATCGATCTGCCCGAGATGGAAGAAGATGACGAGGTCAAAATTGCACGCGGGCTGGCGAGTCCCGAAGCGCTCAAGGCGATCTCGGCAATCGCCATGCGCTGTGGCGGCTGCGGCGCCAAGGTCGGCGCCACGGTCTTGAGCCGGGTGATGAACCAGTTGGAGCCGTTTGAGCGGGATGACATCCTGGTTGGACTCAAGGCGCCGGACGACGCCGCCGTGGTCGATGTGCCCGAGGGCAAGGTCATGGTCCATACTGTGGATTACTTCCGGTCCTTTGTGGATGACCCGTTTATTTTCGGACAGATCGCGGCCAATCACAGCCTGGGCGATATTTACGCCATGAATGCGGAACCCCAATCGGCGCTCGCCATTGTGACGATTCCCTATGGGCTTGAGGATAAGGTCGAGGCGGTATTGCACGACATCATGGCCGGCTCCATGAAGGTCCTGGCGGAAAACAACACCGCCCTTGTGGGCGGCCATACCAGCGAAGGCGCTGAATTGGCGCTGGGGTTTTCCATCAACGGTCTGGCCGACCGCGCGTCTCTGCTGCGCAAGGAAGGGATGCGTCCCGGCGATGCGCTGATCATCACCAAGCCGATCGGCACCGGCACGCTCTTCGCCGCCGACATGCGGCAACAGGCCAAGGGGAGATGGATAGACGCCGCCCTTGAGTCCATGATCCAGTCCAACCGCACCGGCGCCCAATGTCTGTTCCGCCACGGTGCGACGGCCTGTACCGATGTCACCGGTTTCGGACTGCTGGGTCATCTGGTGGAAATGACGCGCCCGTCCGGGGTTGATATCGATCTGTATGTTGACGCGATTCCATTGCTCGACGGCGCAATTGAATGTATCCGCGCGGGGGTGTTTTCGTCGCTGCAGCCGCAGAATGTGCGCTTGCGCCGCGCCATTCGGGACCAGGAACAAGCCTCGCGGAATGAACGCTATCCGCTGGTATTCGATCCGCAGACCGCGGGCGGGCTGCTGGCCACCGTGCCCGGCGACAAGGCGGAATCCTGCGTCGCGGAATTGCGTGGGTTGGGCTACGCCCATGCTGCCGTGATCGGCGTGGTTAAACCGGAATCCGACGCCATCGAGCCCATTCGTTTCCGTGACGGCATTCCCGGCGGGATCAGCAGCGCGCTGGCCGCCGAATAAAAATTTAGGTCCGTGCCTGTTGAATGGCGCGCCAGATTTTTTCCGATGTGGCCGGCAGATCGATATGCTTCACGCCGTAGTCCTTCAGCGCATCGACAATCGCGCTGATCACCACCGCCAGCGCCGGCGTCGTGCCGCCTTCGCCGCCGCCCTTGACGCCAAGCGGATTGCCCGCGCTCGGCA
>CALGIA010000251.1 GCA_937916005.1 uncultured Rhodospirillaceae bacterium | reverse complement strand
GCCACCGCCACCGCCGCCACCGCCACCGCCGCCACCGCCACCGCCTCCGCCCGAGATTGTGCCGCCCAAGGCGGAACCGGCTCCTGTTGCCAAGCCGAAAATAGAGGCCAAACCCAAACCCAAAAAAATCGTCCGGGAAACGGCGACGCCGGCCAAGGCGACGCCGAAACCTCGGCGCAAGCCCAAGCCGCCCGGGCAGCCCGATCCCTTGAAATCCCTGCTGCGCGATATTCAGCAACAGCCGAAAAAGGATGTGGTTCCCAAGAAGCCCAAGCCCAAGAAAGACAAGCTGGCGGATATGCTGGCGGCTGTCGCGCGCCCGCCTTTGTCAAAACCGTCGACCACGTCCCCAATCGATCGCCGGCGCGAAGCCCAGGCCCTGGCCCAGATGGTCATGCGCCAGGTGACGCCGTGCTGGATCATCCCGGCCGGGGCCAAGGACGCCCACACCATCCGGGTTGGCGTACGGATATTCCTGCATCCCGACGGAACGCTGTCGGGTCCGCCCAAAATCGAGGACCAGGCCCGCATGTCACGTGATGTCGCCTTTCGCGCGGTCGCAGAAAGCGCCCTTCGGGCGTTGCGCAATCCCCGCTGTTCACCGCTTCGTCTGCCGGTCAAGGATTATGCGGCATGGCGCGAAATTTCCTTCAACTTCGACCCCAGGGAGTTGCTTCGTTGATGATACCCAAATTTTTCCAAGGGCGGGGACCGATCATGTCCGCCAGCCCCCCGGTGACCTGTGCCGTCATGGCCGTCGCCGCGCTATTCGCAAGTGGTCTGGCCTGGACACCGGGCGCGGAAGCCCAGCTCAAGGTCGATATCACCCGTGGCAATGTGGAACCCCTGCCCATCGCCATACCGTTCTTTTCGAATTTCGGCGGCACGGGCGGTGTCGTGGGCGGAGCGGGGCGCGCCGAAAATCTGGGCCGTGATATCGCGACCGTCATCTCCGCCGACCTTGTCCGTACAGGCCTGTTTCGGGCCATCGAGCGGAATGCGTATATTTCCGAGGACGTTTCGCTTCGGGTTCAGCCGAAATTTGCCAATTGGCGATTGATCAACGCCCAGGCGCTGGTGGTCGGCGGCGCGGAAATCATGCAAAAAGGCGATCTCAAGGTCACGTTCCGCCTGTGGGACGTCTTCGGCCAGCAACAGCTCGTCGGGCTGCGCCTGACCACGTCGCCCGGCAACTGGCGGCAGATCGCGCACCGGATCGCCGATTCCATTTATAAGCGCATCACGGGGGAGGACGGCTATTTTGATACCAGCGTGGTCTATGTCTCGGAATACGGACCGGCGCGCCGCCGCATCAAGCGGCTGGCGATCATGGACCAGGACGGCGCCAATCACCGCTTTCTCACCGATGGCAAGGCGCTGGTACTGACGCCGCGATTTTCACCGACCGCCCAGGAAATTACGTATTTGTCATATGTGGCGGGCAGGCCGAGGGTTTATCTCTACAACATCGATACGGGGCAGCAGGAAGTGTTGGGCGATTTTCCCGGCATGACTTTTTCGCCGCGCTTTTCGCCCGACGGCAACAAGGTGGTGATGAGCATGGCCCAGGAAGGTAATTCGGAAATTTACAGCATGGATTTGCGGACCCGGCAGGTGCGGCGATTGACCCAGCACCCGGCCATCGACACCTCGCCGTCGCTGGCCCCCGATGGCAGGCGCATGGTGTTCAATTCCGATCGCGGCGGGTCGCAACAGCTCTATGTCAAGAATTTTTCCGGCGGAAAAGCCAAGCGGATCAGCTTCGGATCGGGGCGCTATGCAACGCCCGTATGGTCGCCGCGCGGCGACCTGATCGCGTTTACGAAAATCATGTCCGGTGAATTCGGCATCGGCGTGATGCGGCCCGACGGTAGCGGCGAACGTGTGTTGGCGACGGGCTTTCTGGTCGAAGGCCCGACCTGGGCGCCCAACGGACGCGTGTTGATGTTTTTCCGGCAATCCCGGCGAACCGCCGGCAAAACGGGCGGCGAGCCGAAGCTGTTTTCGATCGACTTGACCGGTTACAACGAACGCATTATCGCCACGCCGCGGGATGCGTCGGATCCGGCGTGGTCGCCGTTGAAACGCTAGGCGTCTTTGATGGGCGGCGTTATGATGATTTCGGTTGGAGTGGACATGGGTTGCAAATGGCGCGGCGGGACTCGATACTGACTCCCTTGGTGCCACGGTAACTGCGACGACAAAAATGAATTTCATGGACTAAGTTGGGGGATTAATTACATGCGTTTTCAGCTTGCAGCGCTCGTTCTGGCAGGTTTTGTCTTGGCGGCGTGCGAAACGACGCCGGATGGAGGTGGTTCGGCTTCCGGAACCGGCGCGGCGACGGCGAACGCGGGCGGTTCGGCGTCCAGCTCCGTTTCGTCTCAGTCTCTTTCTGGCGGCGTCCAGCCGGGCAGTCCCGAAGATCTTGCCGTGAATGTGGGTGACAGGGTGTTGTTCGGTTTCGACCGGTTCGATTTATCTGCCGAAGCGCGCGATACGCTTGAAAAGCAATCCGTGTGGCTCAAGCGGTATCCGAACGGCACGATTGTTATTTCCGGTCATACCGATGAACGGGGAACCCGGGAATATAATCTGGCGCTTGGCGAAAGACGGGCCACGGCGGTCAAGAATTATCTGGTGGCGCTGGGCATCGAACCAAGCCGCATCAACACCATCAGCTATGGCAAGGAACGACCCGTCGACCCGCAATCATCGGAATCAGCCTGGGCAAGCAATCGACGCGGGGTAACGCAAATCGATTCTATGGGTGCGAAATTATCCAATTAGCCGGTGTCGTGTGGCCTGGCATCGAACCAGTTGCGGCAATGCCTTATTTTTGCCGATAAGCCGGGTTAGAACCACCAACGATGCCGGATAAGGAAAAGCTTGCGCCGTTTTTTCAAGTAAGGAAATCTGGCGAAGGATGGCCCGTATGACACAACCCAGATTACTGATCAGCTTCGTGGCGCTGTTGCCGCTTGTTTTTTTAGCGGTGCCTTCCCAGGCGCAGAATTCAGATTTCCGGGAACTGATCAACCGGATCGAACGGATGCAGGGCGAATTATCGACGTTGCAGAAAACCGTCTATAAGGGTGAGAGTCCGCCGCCTTCCGTTTCGGGCGCGGGTTCGGGCGGCGGTATGGACCGCCGGATGACGGCGCGCATCGAAGTGCGCCTGTCGCAGCTGGAAAACGAACTTCGACGCATGACCGGCAAGGCCGAAGAACTTGAACATGCCATCGGTCAATTCAATTTCCGGCTGGACAAGCTGGTGTCGGATGTGGATCTTCGCCTGACGGCGCTCGAACGACGCCAGGGCATCGGCCCAAGCGCCGCCGGTCCGAATGGAATGCCCGCCCCGCCGCCGCCGGGTTCATCGGGGACTTTGGCGTCTCCGGCGATGAAGTCCACCGGTATGTCGGCGCCGGATGCGCCGGCGAAAAATCTTGGGACCGTTTCCGCGCGTGAACTGGCGGCCGAGCGCGCCGCTCCCCGCGCCGCCGCGCCGCCGCCCATATTGCCCAACGGTACGCCCAGGGAACAATATGATTATGCGACATCGTTGTTGCTGGCCGACCAGAATATTGAAAAGGCGGAAATCGCCTTGCGGGCGTTTCTCGACAACCATCCCAAGCACCGGCTTGCCAGCAACGCCTACTATTGGCTGGGTGAGACATTTTACGTGCGCCGGAATTTTCAGAAATCGGTGCATATTTTTGCGGAAGGCTACCAAAAGTTTCCCAAAAGCGAAAAGGCCGCCGATAATCTTCTCAAGCTCGGCATGGCGTTGGGTCAGCTCAAGCAGAACAAAAAGGCATGTACTGCCTATGCCAGCCTGCTGTCCTATTTCCCGAAGGCCAGCCCCACATTGAAAAACCGCGTCGGCCGTGAACAGCGCCGGCTGAAATGCCCCTAGACCCGGCATCCAATCCCGTTACAATCGGCGAATTTAGTGAATTGATGAGCCGTTGCGGGCCGTTCGAGCCCGCGCCCCATCTCGCGGTTGGCGTGTCGGGCGGTTCCGACAGCCTGGCGCTGGCCCTGCTGGCCGCTGATTGGGCCAAGGCGCGGGGTGGGTTGGTGACCGCCTTGACGGTGGATCATGGACTGCGGCCCGGCGCGCGCGCCGAAGCCCGACGGGTGGCCGGCTGGCTCACCGGACGCGGCATTGATCATCACGTGCTGCGATGGACCGGCATCAAGCCCGTAAGCGGCATTCAGGCGGCGGCGCGGCGCGCAAGATCTGATCTTTTGTCGCGCTGGTGCCGGGGTCGCGGCGTCCTACATCTGCTGCTCGGCCACCAGCGTGAAGACCAGGCGGAAACCTATATGCTCCGCCTCGCGCGGGGCAGCGGGCCCGATGGGCTCGCCTGCATGTCCGGTGTCTCCGAAACCCCGTGGTTGCGCATTCTTCGTCCCTGTCTCGGGATTCCGCGGGCGCGCCTCCGCGCGGCGCTGCAATCGGCGGGCCAGGAATGGATCGACGATCCCTCGAACCTCAACACCGTATTTGCCCGCGTTCGTGTCAGGGCCGATTTGGCGGAGCCTGAAGAAAGCGAGCCGGCGATTGACCGGCTGTTTATGAAGGCCGGCAAGCTCGGACTGGCGCGCCGGCTGCTCGATGAGCAAACAGCCGCCTTGCTGGGCCGCGCGGTCACTCTTCACCCGGCAGGATATTGCCATTTTGATATGGTAATGTTCGCGTCCGCGCCGGAAGATATCGGCCGGCGCGCCCTGGCGCGCATTGTGACCTGCATCGGCGCCCAGGAATATGGACCGCGACGGGAACGTCTCGACCGGCTGTACCGGGCTCTGCGCGACGACGGGTTGCAGCATACGCGTACCCTGGCCGGATGCGTGATTGCGCGCCGCCGCGGCGGTGTCCTGGTTGCCCGTGAGGCTGCGGCCGCGGCCTCCGAAGTGATTCTGCGGCCCGGCGTGGAGGCCGTGTGGGATGGGCGTTTCCGTCTTAGGTTGAGCCGGAAGGTGGGCGGTCATCGGCGGATTTCCATCGGGGCCCTGGGGCGCGAGGGCTGGGCCGGGCTCACAGCGATCAGGCCGGAAGCCCGAAAATCCACCATTCCGCCCCTTGTGCGGCCTTCCTTGCCCGTATTTCGCGACAATGACGGGCTGCTGGCCGCGCCTCATTTCGGCTATTTTCGCGACGGGGCCGGCATTGAAGTGCTGAAATCGGTCGATTTACGCTTTTTTCCCGGAAATGCGCTCCTTTTGGCGGCGTTTCCGGTTGTTTAATTTTCTCCCCGCATTATCTCTAATGTTGGATAGAATGACGCCTGAGACGGGCGCCCGGCGGGCGCATCGGAGTTCAGGCGAAAATGCTGGAATTAGCGGCTTTAAGATACGCATCCGGCAGACAATGAGGGACGGTGTCTGTGAATAATTTGGGTAAAAACCTGGCGCTTTGGGTGATCATCGGCTTACTGCTGGTGGCGTTGTTCAATTTGTTCCAGCAGCCGTCCGAACGGTCCAGTCAGGTCGGCATTCCCTTCTCGGCGTTCCTTGCCGAGGTCCAGAATGGCCAGGTGCGCGAAGTCACCATTCAGGGCAACAATATTGCCGGCGTTTATGGCGACGGCCGTTCCTTCAAAACCTATGCGCCGAACGATCCGAACCTGGTCGAACGCCTGAACAAGCGCGGCGTGGTAATCAAGGCGGTTCCCAATGATGACGGCAATCCATCGCTGTTCCAGATCCTGATTTCCTGGTTCCCCATGCTGCTGCTGATCGGGGTATGGATTTTCTTCATGCGCCAGATGCAGTCCGGCGGCGGCAAGGCCATGGGCTTCGGCAAATCCAAGGCCCGACTGCTGACCGAACGTTCCGTGAGGGTGACCTTCGAGGACGTGGCCGGTATTGAGGAGGCCAAGCAGGAGCTGGAGGAGGTCGTTGACTTCCTGAAGGATCCGCAGAAATTTCAGCGTCTCGGGGGCAAGATCCCGAAGGGCGTGCTGCTTGTCGGGCCTCCCGGCACCGGTAAGACCCTGCTGGCCCGCGCCATCGCCGGCGAAGCAAACGTGCCGTTTTTCACGATTTCCGGCTCGGATTTTGTCGAAATGTTTGTCGGCGTCGGCGCATCGCGGGTCCGCGACATGTTTGAACAGGGCAAGAAAAATGCGCCCTGCATCATCTTTATCGACGAAATCGACGCTGTTGGCCGGCATCGCGGCGCCGGGCTTGGCGGCGGAAATGACGAACGGGAACAGACTCTCAACCAGCTGCTTGTGGAAATGGACGGGTTCGAGGCCAATGAAGGCGTGATCCTGATTGCGGCCACCAACCGTCCCGATGTGCTTGACCCGGCCCTGCTGCGTCCCGGCCGGTTTGACCGGCAGGTCACCGTGCCCAACCCGGATGTGCTGGGCCGCGAACAGATCATCAAGGTGCATATGCGCAAGGTGCCGCTGGCGCCCGACGTGGATGCCCGCATCATCGCCCGTGGCACGCCGGGATTTTCCGGCGCCGATCTTGCCAATCTGGTCAATGAAGGCGCGCTGTTGGCGGCGCGCAAGAACAAGCGCCTGGTGTCCATGGCCGAGTTCGAGGAAGCCAAGGATAAGGTCATGATGGGGACCGAGCGGCGTTCCATGGTCATGAGCGAAGATGAAAAGAAACTGACGGCCTATCATGAGGCCGGTCACGCCCTGGTCGGGCTCAACGTTCCCAAGCATGATCCCCTGCACAAGGTGACGATTATCCCGCGTGGCCGTGCGCTGGGGCTTACCATGTCGTTGCCTGAACGCGACCGCTACTCCATGTCCAAGCTGGAACTGGAAAGCAAGCTCGCCATGATGTTCGGCGGGCGGATCGCCGAGGAACTGACTTTCGGGCCGGAGAATGTCACCACCGGGGCGGGCGAGGATATTCGGCAGGCGACGAATCTGGCGCGCCGCATGGTCACGGAATATGGCTTTAGCGAATCGCTGGGGCCGTTGCGCTATTCGGATAACGAGGAAGAAGTCTTCCTCGGCCATTCCGTCGCGCAACGCAAGAACATCTCCGATGCAACGGCGGCGATGATCGATTCCGAAGTCCGCCGCATCATCGAGGAAGCCGAGACGGCGGCGCGAAAAATCCTGATGGAAAAGAGCGCGGATCTGATCACGGTTGCCAATGCGCTGCTGGAATTTGAAACATTGAGTGGCGCTGAAGTCATCGGCCTGACCCGTGGCGAGCCGGTTTTCCGGCCGACCGACGATAACGACAAGTCCGACACCGGCCGGAAGTCCTCCGTTCCCACATCCGGTGGCAAGGGCGATGAGTCCAATACCGGGCTGACGCCGGAACCGCAACCCGGTTCGTGACGATCGGCGCGGCGGGACATCCCAAAGTGACGGAATTTACAAGAAGCCCCGGCATGCCGCGCCGGGGCTTTTCCTTGCCTGACAATAATCCGGAGACCGGCATTGATCTGCGCCCGGTCGGACTGGTCCAGGGGGATCTGGCGGCGAATTTATGTCGCGACGGCGGCGCTTTGCCGCTGGCCGGTGGCCCGTTTGCCTTTACCGCCTGCGAGATGTTTGTGGCCGGAACGGAAGGCGTCACCATAAATTTTGCCACCCTTGGCGACTTGACCGGCTGGGCCGAACAAACCGGCCCGGCGACCATGCGCGCCATCTCAGCCAAGCTGGATCTATTGTCCCGTCCGAGGCCGGATTTTGCCGGTATGGCGGTCGACCGGCCGCGCCTGATGGGCATCGTCAACGTGACGCCCGACAGCTTTTCCGACGGCGGCGACTTTCTCGATTCCGACACCGCGATTTCCCATGGCCGAGAACTGGTCGCCGCAGGCGCGGATCTGCTGGATATCGGCGGCGAATCGACCCGGCCGGGCTCGGAGCCCACATCGCCGGACGCGGAACTGGCGCGTGTCCTGCCGGTCATCGCCGGTCTTGCCGATTGCGGCGTTCCCCTGTCCATCGACACCAGGCGCGGCATGGTCATGGATGCGGCCCTGAAAAGTGGCGTCTCGGTGGTCAATGATATTACCGCGCTGGGCGATGATCCGGATGCGCCGGGCATTGCCGCGCGTCATGGCGCATCGGTCATTCTGATGCATATGCTGGGCCGTCCCCGGGACATGCAGGTTGAGCCCCGTTACGGCCATGCGCCCTATGAAATCATGCAATTTTTCAAGGATCGCGTGGCGGTTTGCGAACAGGCGGGGGTGCCGCGGGACCGAATCGCGGTCGATCCGGGCATCGGGTTCGGCAAGAACGACGATCACAATCTCAAGATTCTGGCCGAGGCCGCGATTTTTCATGGTCTCGGCTGCGCCGTGGTCATTGGTGCGTCCCGCAAGAGCTTTATCGGCCGGGTCGCTGATGTGGATGACGCCAGGTCGCGCCTCGCGGGCTCGCTTGCCGCCGCCGCCCTCGCCGCCGGCCAGGGCGCACAGATCTTGCGGGTCCATGACGTCGCGGAAACCCGCCAGGCGCTCGCAATCCTCGACGGGGCTTTTATCGGTCGCTAACGGATTATATGCAAGATGGTTAACGGAATTAAATCTTTTCGGCGATATACTGTCTCCGGATTGGCAATTATCGAGAACGGTCACCAATGACCCGAAAACTATTTGGCACGGACGGTATCAGGGGGCTCGCAAATGTTGAGCCCATGACCGCGGCAACGGCGCTGCGCGTCGGCATGGCTGCGGGCAAGATGTTTATGCGCGGCAATCACCGCCATCGGGTGGTGATCGGCAAGGACACGCGGTTGTCCGGCTATATGCTGGAACCGGCGATGGCCGCCGGATTTACCGCCATGGGCATGGATGTTGTCCTGGTCGGCCCCATGCCGACGCCGGCGGTGGCGATGCTGACCCGGTCGCTCCGGGCCGATATCGGGGTCATGATTTCCGCGTCCCATAATCTTTACTCCGATAACGGGATCAAGCTGTTCGGACCCGATGGGTACAAGCTGTCCGATGACATGGAAGCCGAAATTGAATCCTTGATCGACGGGAATTTCGATGGCGAGCTGGCCGGCTCGGCGGAGCTCGGACGCGCGAAGCGTCTCGATGACGCCGAAGGCCGTTATATCGAGTTCGTGAAAAACACCTTTCCCAGAGGGATGCGGCTCGACGGGCTTCGCATCGCGATCGATTGTGCCAACGGCGCCGCCTATAAGGTGGCGCCCACAGCACTTTGGGAACTGGGGGCCGAGGTCATTCCCCTCGGCGTCGACCCCAACGGGTTCAACATCAACAAGGGTTGCGGCAGCACCAGCACGGCCCTGATGCAGAACGCGGTGCGCACCCATGGCGCGGATCTGGGCATCGCGCTGGACGGTGATGCGGACCGGGTTCTGATCGCCGATGAGATGGGGGAGTTGCTCGACGGCGATCAATTGATGGCGATGGTCGCGGAATCCTGGCACCGTGCGGACCGGCTGCGCGGCGGCGGCATCGTGGCGACGGTGATGTCCAACATGGGGCTGGAGCATTATCTCGGCGGGCTTGGTCTCGATCTTATCCGCACCCAGGTCGGTGACCGCTACGTGGTTGAATATATGCGCCGGGAAGATTTTAATATCGGCGGCGAACAATCCGGCCATATCATCCTGAATGACTACAACACCACCGGCGACGGCTTGATCGCCGCCCTTGAAGTTCTCGCCGTGCTGATCAGGGGCGACAAGCCGGCAAGCGAGGCGGGCCGTAAATTCACGCCGTTGCCCCAGCTGCTTGAGAACGTGCGTTTCAACGGCGCGACGCCCATGGAAAACGACAAGGTGAAATTGGTGATCCAGCAGGGCGAGGCGCGGTTGGGGCGCGACGGGCGTCTGCTGATCCGCAAATCAGGCACCGAACCCCTGATCCGCGTCATGGCCGAAGGAGCCGACGAGGGACTGATTCAGGAAATCGTGGCGGATATCGTCGACGCCATGGAGAATTGTGCGTGAAGGGCAGGGTTCTCATTGTCGCGGGATCTGATTCCGGCGGCGGCGCCGGAATACAGGCGGACATCAAGACCGTTACCGCGCTGGGCGGCTATGCGGCCACCGCGATTACCGCACTGACCGCGCAGGATACCACCGGCGTGCATGGCGTCTTCCCCGTGCCGATCGATTTTATCCGGCAGCAGATGCTGGTCGTTCTGGGCGATATCGGCGCCGATTGCATCAAGACCGGCATGTTGCATAATTCAGAGGTGATCGAAGCGGTCAGCGACATCATCGAACAACACGCCGCCGGCATCCCCGTTGTGGTCGACCCGGTCATGGTTGCCAAGGGTGGCGCGGCGTTGCTTGACCCTGACTCCGCCGAGACCCTCAAATCCAGGATTTTGAAAATCGCTTCGGTGATCACGCCAAACCTGCCCGAGGCCGAGGTCCTGACCGGCATGACCATCGAAAATCTCGATGACATGACCCGCGCAGGCGCAGCCCTTCTGGAGTTGGGCGCGCGGGCCGTGGTGCTCAAGGGCGGTCATTTGCCGGGAGCCCAGGTCCACGATCTTCTGGTGACGCCCGACGGCAACGAAGTGTTTTCCGCCCCGCGCATGGATACCATCCACACTCATGGCACCGGCTGCACCATGGCGTCGGCGTTGGCGACCGGGCTTGCCCAGGGCATGACGTTGCGCGATTCCCTGGCGCGCGCGCAATCCTATGTTCATGAAGCGATCCGGACCGCGCCGGGGTTCGGTTCGGGCCACGGCCCCATCAACCACGGCCATACGGTCAAACCCTATAGGGCCGGCTGAGAATTTATTGGCGGTCTTCCGCATTGATCATGCCCATCAGGACCTTGCGATATCCCTCGACGGCCTCCGCGCCGGCTTCCCGGTACGCCGATGCAATGCGCGCGCGCTGGCTTTCGGAAAGCTGGCGTTCGATATCGACCCCCTTGGGGGTCAGTTCCAGCAGACGCTGACGCCGGTCGCGGGGGCCGGCCTTTTGCACGATGAATTCCTCACGCACCAATTGGCTGAGCACGCGGGACAGGCTTTGCTTGGTAATTTTCAGAATGGCAAGCAATTCGGATACGGTGATGCCCGGGTTGCGCCCCACGAAATGAATGACCCGGTGATGGGCCCGGCCGAATCGGTACCTGG
>CALGIA010000250.1 GCA_937916005.1 uncultured Rhodospirillaceae bacterium | reverse complement strand
ATTGATACGCAGCCGGTCCCCCATTTTTCGAACGCTTCCTTCAAGAACAAATTTAACGCCTAGTTTTTCGGCGACATCCCTGACGTCGGGTAATTGTCCTTTAAACGAGAATGAGGAATTGCGCGCGGCGACGGAGAGATTGGATATTTTTGAAAGATCGGTGATCAAGTCCTCGGCCATGCCGTCGGAAAAATAATCCTGCTCCGCATCGCCACTCATATTGTCGAACGGGAGTACGGCAATCGAGGGACTGTCGGATCGCGCGGGCGTTGAGGCCTGTTGTGGAGAATTTTCGCTCACGGCCGGAGCTTCCAAATTTACGCGATAGGACCTTACGGGCCGATCGATGTTCTTGACGGCTTGCTCGCCAAGATCCTCGAATGTCACGTCGAGCGAATTTCCCATATGCTCGTGGACATTGCCCGAAACACAGATTTCCCCAGGTTCGGCGAGACCTTCCATGCGCGCGGCGATGTTGACGCCATTGCCGTAAAGATCGTCGCCTTCCACGATCACATCGCCCAGGCTTATGCCAATCCTCAGAACAATCCCCATGTCCTCGGGTAACTCATCGTTGCGTCGTGCGAGCGTCCGTTGGATTTCAACCGCGCACTGGACCGCGTCAACGGCGCTTCCGAATTCGGCCAGAGCGCCGTCACCGGTGTTCTTGAATATGCGTCCGTTGAACTGCGCCGTGGTGGGATCGAACACTTCGGAGCGGAGCGACTTGAGTCGACCGAGTGTACCCGTCTCGTCCCTCTCCATCAGGCGCGAGTAGCCCACGACATCGGCGGCAAGTATCGCCGCAAGCCTTCTCTGGACGCGTTCTTCAGCCATGGACGCTAACAACTTTCAGGGCTACCGATGGGCGAGATTGTAGGGATGGCCGAGGAAGGAGTCCATCGGGGGCCGATTACCGCTTGGGGTCATGAGCCGGCCTATACCCTCTATCCACTATCTCTAACCACCGTCTCGAATTTCTCCCGCTCTGCGTATGGGTCGACATCGGGCGCTGCGTGGTGACCGCGGAACCTTGACGAAACCGCAGCTTCTGGCTCAAGTCGGCCAAACACCACCGGCCACGCCGAATATTTTTTGACGTGTTTGAAGTTTCACGCTGGAGGCTCGTCTTGCATGCCGACCGGAATTAAATCATCCTTTTGCCGACAGGGAAAATCGGGAACAGGGTCATGTTTGAAACCACGGTCGCGGGCAGCCTGCCCAAACCGTCCTGGCTGGCGGAGCCGGAAGTGCTCTGGGCCGCCTGGCGGCCGGCGGACGACGATATTCTGGAAGAGGCCAAGCTGGACGCCACCGCGCTCTGCATTCTCGCCCAGGAAGAAGCCGGCATCGACATCGTTTCCGACGGGGAACAGTCACGCCAACATTTCGTCCACGGGTTCCTGGCCGCCATCGACGGGCTGGATTTCGACAACCGCAAGCGCATCGGCATCCGGGACGACCGGTATGAGGCCGATTGCCCGCGGGTGATCGGGCCGGTATCGCGAAAACAGTCGGTCCACGCGGCCTATGCAAAACATGCAAGGGCCCAGACCGACCGGAAGCTGAAATTCACCCTGCCCGGCCCCATGACCATCGTCGACACCATCGCCGATGAGCATTACGGCGACCGGGCCACACTGGCCATGGAATTCGCGCGGCTGCTGAATGACGAGGCCCGCGAACTGGAGGCGCTTGGCGTGGATGTGATCCAGTTCGATGAACCCGCCTATAATGTGTATATGAGCGCGGTCGCCGGCTGGGGCATCGACAGTCTGGAACGGGCCATTGAGGGACTGTCCTGCACCACCGCCATTCATATCTGCTACGGCTACGGCATCCAGGCCAATATCGACTGGAAAGGCGCGCTGGGCGATGAATGGCGGCAGTATGAGGAGACCTTCCCCGTGCTGGCCGCCAGCAATATCGATCAGGTTTCACTGGAATGCATCAATTCCCACGTCCCCATGTCGTTGATCGGGCTGCTGGATGGAAAAGACATTCTGGTGGGCGCCATCGACGTGGCCACCAACCGGATCGAAACCCCGGACCAGGTCGCGGACGTGATCCGCGAAGCCCTGAAACACGCCCCCGCCGAGCGCATCTTCCCCAGCACAAATTGCGGCATGGTCCCCCTGTCCCGCGACGTGACCTACGCCAAGCTGCGCGCCCTGGCGGCGGGAGCGGCGATCATGCGGGCGGAGATTTAGGGGTGTTTCCGGAATATTAAGAAGGAGGCCTATAGGCTTGACACTATCAGCCATGATTCCTAAGTTTGAATCAAGGAGTTAGGGAGCTTGGTATTTTTATATAGCGGAATAGACCACCGTCGGAGTTTGTCGAAATTCCATATTCGCTACAATCAAAGGCTAGTGATAGATGAACAACGTTCCAATAATGTCCTAGCTGCTATATTCGTATAATGGATTACACACCACCAACCGTTCTTGGTGGCTAATCAAGCGTTGCATCGGATAGGAGGACCACAGTGGTTGATGGTCGGGAATACAGGTTTCTGATTGACGCTTTCAGGCCAGAGACGCTTCCGATGGAGCGTCTCGCCGAGTATATGACGGATTTGGCGAAGGTACTTGGCGAGCCGGGGAGCGTGCATTTCGTTCGCCTTGATCCCGGAAGCACCGTCCTAGTCCAGACAATCGATGAGGAGGCGGAGCCTAGGGTGCGTCATCGCGCGCGTGAGGCGTGCTCCGGTTTTGGGCCTGCGGATGCTGTAGACGCCTATAAACGTCTCAATCGCCGCCTGTTAGATGACAACGCTGTTGGAACACTATCCGATGATAAAGGCACTAATGTCGTTGAGTTCCCAGGGCGCAACTTGGCCGAACCGGTAACTTTCGGAGCTTTCAATCAGGTTGGTTCCCTGGATGGTACGGTAATTCGAATTGGCGGTGTAAATAAACAAGTGCCGGTTACGTTGGAGACGTCCGACGGCGCACAAATCCATTGTACAGCGACTCGCGAACTCGCAAAGACGATCGCTCAGTATATTTTCGGTCCCGAAATTCGTGTTCATGGAACCGGAAGGTGGTTCCGAGACAAAACCGGCCAGTGGAAACTTGAACGCTTCACAGCCGGAAGATTTGAGATACTGGACGGAGAGCCGCTTAGCGCAGTCGTGGCCCGCCTCCGCGATATACAAGGCAATGAATGGCCGGAAGTCGAAGATCCGTGGGCGGAACTGAAACAGGAACGAAACGGTCCAAGTGAGGCGCATTGATGGTGGTGTTTGACACCACTATTCTGCTTCCGATGCTCTGGCCTAAAGTACCGGCGCCGATTAATCCGCAGACTAATCAACCTGTTGAACGTTTCCGCGAGCGAATTGATCATTTGCTTGAGCGTCTGGAACAGGACCGAACTAAAATCATTATTCCGACGCCCGCATTAAGCGAACTTCTTGTGCGTGCGGGTGCGGCTGGACCTGATTATCTCGCCTTGATAAATGGTCAATCTGTGTTTCGAACAGTGGCGTTTGATGAACGCGCCGCTGTTGAGGTGGCCGCGATGTCAAGGAAGGCGAAAGATGCTCCTGACAAGCGCGGTGGGGTAGATGGGACTTGGAACGAAATCAAATATGATCGGCAAATCATTGCCATCGCAAAAGTGGAAAATGTGTCAACTTTGTATTCCGATGATCGCGGGATGAAAACATTTGGGAACGCTGAAGGGTTGACTGTCATAGGGTCCTGGGAATTGCCGTTGCCGCCAGAAGACCCACAAGCAACTCTTGATTTAGAGGATTCACAAACCGGTACCGATAAAGCCGAAAACGGTAAAGAATAGCCAACACCAGAATTCATCGACAAAACCCATAAAATCATAACAAACGAAAGAGAACCAGCGTTCCACGAGATTCGAAATTGTCTGACTGGACCAACATTAGAGAATAAGCAACCCCGGACAAATAAGCCGGGGTTTTCTGTATCAGTCCGAGCCCATGGTGGTGCAAAGTATATTAAGTCCACTAAATGAGATGGATCAAACATGACAGCCTGGATGGTCGGCATCGATACGGGGGGGACCTTCACCGATCTGATCGCCTTTAACGTCGGCAGCGGCGAACTTCGCATCGCCAAGGTTCCGTCCGCGCCGGACGATCCGTCCCGCGCCGTCATGGCGGCGCTGGATGATTTGTTCGGGGGTGCGGGCCGGGTGGGGGAGCGGGCCGGCGCCGAAATAGACCCGGGGGATATTTCGTTTCTGGCCCACGGCACCACGGTGGCGACCAACGCCATTCTGGAGGGCAAGGGCGCGACGACCGGCCTGATGATCACGCGCGGCTTTCGCGCCGTGTATGAGGCGCGCGGCTGGGCCCAGCCCGACCCGGACGATCTGCTGGATCCGTTTTACGCCAAGCCGCCCCTGCTGGCCCCCCAGCGCCTGACCGAGGAAGTCACCGAACGGCTGGATTACCAGGGCGATGTGATTACCGACCTTGATGAGGATGATGTGCGGAAGGCGGCGCGGCGGCTGCGTGAGGCGGGCGTCGAAGCCATCGCGATCTGTTTCCTGTTTTCATTCCGCAACGCCGCCCATGAGGAACGCGCTGCGGAAATTATTCGCGAGGAGGCGCCCGGAATCCGGGTCTCCGCCTCGTCGCTGGTCTTGCCGACGATCCGGGAATATCCCCGCCTGTCGACCACGGTGATCGACGCCTTCATCGGGCCGATCATGGAAAACTATCTGTCACGGCTGGATACATCGCTGGGTGAGGCCGGCGTGACGACGCCGCAAAAATTCCTGATGCAATCCAATGGCGGGCTGATGCGGATCAACATGGGCGCGCGGTTTCCCAACCAGACATTATTGTCCGGCCCGGCGGGCGGCGTGGTGTCGGGGCTGGAGCTGGCCCGGCTGACCGGGCGCGACAATATCGTGACCTTCGACATGGGCGGCACCAGCGCCGATATCGGATTGATCACCGGCAACCGGGCCGACGAAACGGATTCCGGGCGCATCGCGGGCCAGGATATCGGCTCGCCCATGCTGGCGGTCCACACCCTGGGCGCGGGCGGCGGCACCATCGCCTGGATCGGCGGCGACGGGCTGATGAAAATCGGTCCGCGCAGCGCCGGCGCCCATCCCGGCCCGGCATGTTACGGCAATGGCGGCGAGGACCCGACCGTGACCGACGCCAATCTGCTGCTCGGCGCGCTGGGGTCCGGCAGCACGCTGGGCGGCCGCATGGCGATCGAGCCTGCGCTGGCGGAAGCCGCCATCCGCACCAAGGTGGCCGACCCCCTGGGGTTGACGGTGATCGAGGCCGCCGCCGGGATCATCCGCATCGTCAACACCCACATGGCGGTCGATCTCCGCCTGGTGTTCCAGAAACGCGGCGAAGACGCCCGGCGTTTCGCCATGGCGGCGTTCGGCGGGGCGGGGCCGCTGCACGCCGCCCTTCTGGCGCGGGAACTGGGCGTGCCCGACGTGATCGTGCCGCTTTATCCCGGGCTCAACAGCGCCATGGGTCTGCTGCAGACATCCGTGCGCCATGTCTATGTGCGGTCCATGGTCGGGTTGTTGAGCGCATTCGACCCGGCGGAAATCGATGCGGGGTTTGCGGAGCTTGTGGCCCGCGCCATGACCGATATCGCCGAGGAAGGTTTCCGTGAGGCCGATGTGGTCCTGACCCGTCAGCTCGACATGCGCTACCCCCACCAGGGATACCAGCTCGCCATCGACTGCCCGGACGGGCCGTTCTCGGAAGATTCCAGGCAGCCTCTCAAGCGCGACTTCGACGCCACCCACGGCCGGGTCTATGGCGCCAGCGCACCGGACGAGGATGCCGAGATCGTGACCTTCCGGGTCATCGCCGAGATCGAAACGCCCCGGCTCGCCCTGCCGAAAATCCAGTCCGGCGACGGCGACCCGTCGGACGCCATCACCGGCGAGCGCGATCTGTATGATTTCGGGACCGCCTCATTCGATGTGGCGACGATCTTCGACCGGTCGAAGCTGCGCGCAGGCGACGGAATCACCGGCCCCGCGATCATCGAACAGTTCGATTCGACGACCATCGTGCTGGCCGGCCAGTCCGCCCGGGTGGACGGGATCGGCAATCTGATTATCCATACGGGGGCCGCGTCATGAGCCTGAAACCGAGCCCATCGCCACTTGATCCGATCACGACAGAAGTGGTGCTCAACCGGCTGCGGGAAACCACCGAGGCCATGGCCCACGCGTTGTTCCATTCGGGCTATTCGCCGATCCTGCGGGAATCCCAGGACGGCACCGCCGGGCTGACCGACGCGGCCGGACGGGTCATCATGGTCGGCGGCGGGCTGCAATATCACTCGCTGCTGTACTCAAAAGCGGTCGGCAGTTTTCTCGACCGCTATCCGGCGGAGACCATGCGCGACGGCGATGCCTTCGTGTCCAACGACCCCTACAAGGCCGGCAATTCCCATGTGCCCGACATGGTGGTGGCCAGCCCGGTGTTCCACGACGGCGCGATCATCGCCTTCGGGGTCAGCGTCGCCCACAAGGCCGACGTGGGCGGGCTGGTGCCCGGGTCCAGCGGGGCCGCGTCGCGGGAAATATTCCATGACGGGCTGCTGCTGCCGCCGGTCCGGATCTGGAGCAGCTCTGGCGTCAATGCGGAGATCGAGGCCGTGATCCGCAACAACAGCCGCGCGCCCGATGTGGTGATGGGCGATCTGCGTGGCCAGATCGGCGCGACCCGGCTGGGCGCGGAACGGCTGGCCATGCTGTGCGATGAATATGGCGTCGACACGCTGCGCCAGGCCATGGACACATTGCTGGACCGCACCGAGGCGCGGGTCCGCGCGGTGTTCGCTTCCTGGCCCGACGGCGCCCATGTGGCGGAAGGGTTGCTCGACCATGACGGCGCGGATACATCCAGACCGGTGCGCATTCATGTGCGCGCGGTCAAGGCCGGCGACCGCCTGACCCTGGATTTCAGCGGGTCGGACCCGCAGACCAAAGGGCCCGTGAATGCCCCCGAATCGACCGCGCGCGCCGTGTCCATGCAGGCGATCCTTGCGGCCAGCGATCCGACCATCCCGATGAATTCGGGCGCGTTCGCCGCCGTCGATTTCATCATGCCGCCGGGCCGCGTGGTCAGCCCGCAATTTCCCGCCACGGTGAACCATTATTTTCCGACCTCGCACCTGACCTATAACTGCGTGCTGGCGGCCCTCGGCCGGTTCAATCCGGCGCGCGCGGTGGCGCCGTCGGGTCTCGGCACCGGGGCCATCGCCATCGGATACGCCCAGGGAAGGGCCGGCAAGGCGAGTGTGCAGTATGAGCTGATGACATCGTCCCTGGGCGGCACCAGCGCCGGCGACGGGGCCGCCATGGTGCTGCCCATGAATCATTTCGCGCCCGGCACGCCGGTTGAGGTGGTCGAGACCGAATATCCGGTGCGGGTCGAACGGTTCGATCTGTGGCGGGATTCGGCGGGCGCGGGGGAATATCGCGGCGGCACCGGGTTCATACGGGAATACCGGTTTCTGACCGATTGCAATTTGACGGCGCGGACATCGAACCATCAGCACGCGGCCTGGGGTCTGTTCGGCGGAAAAAGCCCGCCGCCATCCAGCACCACCCTGAAACACGACAATGGCGATATTGAGGAAATGGACGTGATGGAGACCCGCCAGGTCGGGGGCGGGGTGACCATTGCGCTGGCCCAGAGCGGCGGCGGCGGATATGGCGACCCGAAAGCGCGCCCGGCGGGAAAAGTCGCCCGGGATGTCGCCGATGGTTATGTGGGGCGTGACGCGGCGGCGGAAATTTATGGCGTGATGATCGGCGAGGATGGGTCGGTCGATGAGGAAGCGACAGCGCTGCTGCGATTTCCACTCAGCGGAAATTAGTTCCACTCAGTGGAAATTCAGGATTCGTTGTCCACATAGCCCTTGAGCTTGTCGACCAGCCCCCGTCCGGCGTCGCCGCCATCGCCCTTGATCTCGCGGCCGATGACAAATTCCAACGCGGCGAGATGGGCTTCGATCACTTTCAGCCTGGCCTCCGGCGCCGGTTCGCAATCGCGGATCAAATCGCATATCGACCCGCCGATATCTGTCATCAGCTGATAGCCGAAGGAACTGCCCTGGCCCTTGATGTTGTGACAGACCGCGAAAATTTCGCCGATTGCTTCCGAATTATCGGGCAGGGTTTCGCCCGCCTTGACGAAGGCGGCGCGGGCGGCCGTCAGATCGACCCGCACCCATTCCACATATTTCTCGGCCAGTGCGGCAATGGCGGCCTCGGCGGCGGCAATGGCGGCATCCTGACCGGAATCGCCGGATCCACCCAAAGTTGATCTTGGTGTCGTCATGCCGCATCTCCTCCAAGGGTTGTATATTGGAGCAATTGATTTAACGAGCGATTAAGACAAAATCACCGGAAAACTTGCGTCTTATGGGGCTTCATGGGGTAAAATACCGCCGAATTGTTCCGCCGGCCTGGCGGAACGGCAATTGTTGGGTAGGTCCATGGACATCGATCTCGAAGAGCTTGTTCAGCACGATTCCGCGGAAGACTGTCCGGTTTGCCGCGCCCAGGACCTGATCGCGGCGGCGCTGCTGCCGGCCGCGGCGGCCTGGGAGGCCAGCAACGATCTGCCGCGCTTTTCGCTGGCCCTGCACGGAGCCGTGGAATTTCTGGGCGCCATGCTGGCCGAGGGCGTCCCCCGCGACGCGCTGGACGAAATTGTGTCGCGCCTGCTGGACGATGTGGAAATCCGCATCGCCGAAGACGACGTCATGGGCGGCCCGCCCCAGGGCAGCGCCTGATATTTCCCAAAACGCCGGGGTTTCCCGATCGCGTCCGACGTCATAGAGTATCCCTAATCTGAATGGGGAGAGCAAAATGAAAATCGTCGTTTACGGGCCCGGCAAACGGACGGGCGCATTACGTGATGCGGATGTGGTCGATATTTCCCTCGCATTCGCCAAATATCTCGGCGAGCATGAGAACGAGGCGAACCCGGTAACCGTCGCCGATGCGCTGGTCCCATCCGAGCTTGGACGCTATATCGAGGGCGGCGACAAGGTTCTGGAAAATACCCGCAAGGCGCTCGACCACCTGTCCGGCGCTGCGGATCAGACCGGCCCGAACGGCGAACAGATCGTTTTCGCGGCGTCGGACGTTACGCTGCATGCCCCGCGTCCGCTGGGCGCCCGGGTTGCCTGCGCCGGCGGCAATTTCGCCGATCACGCGGCGGCAATGGCGGAAAAGGCGGCGGCGCGTGGCGATGCGCGGGCGTTTGAGGGCGATGCCCACGAACAGATTCGCAAAACCGGCATCTGGGGCTTCTGGAAAATCGACCGTGAATCCCTCGGCGCCGACGGCAAGATCGCCTATCCGGACCGGTCTCGCCGGCTCGATTATGAAGGCGAGCTGGCCATCGTGATCGGCAAGCAGGGCAAGGACATTGCCGCCGCCGACATCAAGGATTACATCTGGGGCGTGACCCTGCTGGGGGACTGGAGCGTGCGGCTGACCCCCGAGCCCGGCCATCTGAAATTCGCCCTGCAGAAAAATTTCGACGGCTGCTGTTCCATCGGCCCCTGCATTCTGGTCGGCGATGAGGTCGACCCGTTCGACGGCGAGGTGGAAACCCTGGTGAACGGCGAACGCCGCCAGCATTACAGCACCAGGGACATGGTGTTCACGTTCGGAGAATATATCGAACATCTGTCGCGGGATTTCACGTTCTACCCGGGCGACATGATCAGCGGCGGCACGGCGGCCGGCACCGCCGGCGATTCATGCGAGGTGATGGACGACGGCATGCCGGCGCCGGACCTGTTTCTGAAACCGGGCGACGTGTGCGAAATCAAGAACCCGTTCATCGGAACCCTGCGCGCCACAATTGTCGCCAAGTAGCTCCCAATCCGGCCCGCCCGTGAGCGGCGGGCCGGAGCGGAGCCGCGGCCCCCGGGCACCCGGGCGGCGGGGAATTCTGAATTTTCCATGCACGATCATTGGCGAACCGAAAAACCGTTTGGCCGGTTTCGATTCCTTTCAGCGTAATAATTTCTTCCCGCACGTCAGCGCCGCCATTCCGCAACAGAGTGTCGGCCACTTCACTATCGGCGCGTGCCTCTGCCGAAAACACCACCTCGTTGGGGGCGGCCGTATCCTGAATGCGGGCCGCCCGGTTCACGGTGGATCCGAAATAATCGATCCGGCCGTTGAGATTGACAAGAATTGCCGGCCCGCGATGAAGTCCAAACTTCACACTGATCCTGCTCGACTCATCACGCCCTTCATTGAGCGTGTCAAACTCACGCTGCGCGTCCAGCGCACATACCAGGGCATCATCATTGGCGCGAAATGACGCCATGACAGAGTCTCCGATGGTCTTGATGACAAACCCCTGATGGGCTTCGACGCAACGGAACAGGATTTCGAAATGATTCCGAACCGTGGAATAGGCGGCCGCATTTCCCAGGTTTTCATACATTGCAGTGGATCCGGCGATATCGGTAAACAACAGGGTCACCGACGAAATCTGTAAATGCTCGGACTCGGCCAACGCCTGATCTCCGAACAATTTCCTGTATTCCTCATAGTGGATCGTCTCCAATCCCGTCAGCCTCAGCGGCAAGCTTTCCAGGGGGAGTTCGTCGGGCAACGCCTCCGGGATGATGAAAATTCCACTGACCTTCTCGCAATCATTGACCAACGTGAAGCGGAAGGGGCCAGGCCGGGCGACGAATGAAGTTTCGGCGTCGTTGAATGATGGAAGCTGGCGGACGTTGAATTCCTGAACCTGGTCGGTGCGCTCGCCGGACACCGTGAGGATGCCTTTGGCGAGGGTGACCGGACAAAAAAAGCGGTACACGCCAGGCTCCTCGATGATGTCGGTCCCCGAAAATGTCTCGCCGGGCGGGCCGGCAATATTGACCTTCGAACATAAAACAGGCGGCGGAAGGCAAAATGCGGTGGCGTCGACATCTTCGATCGATCGGTTCAGCGAGAACGTCACCTCGATCCGCGTCAGGGCGTCCACATCGAAATCCACGTCACACATCTTGCAATCCGATGAATGGCTCAACTCAAAGAAATTTCGGCATTCCTGCGTGATCATGTTGCAATGAGGGCAGTGCACCAGCCAATGAAGGTCGAACAGGCCGGCGGCCACCCCGCGAAGGGCGAGCCCGACGATATCGGAAACTGGCGCACCGGACTCCGCCGCCACATGGTAGGGGTTAATTCTGAGCCGTTCGATTTCGGTGCTGGACACCAACCAATCCCGAAATTTCCGTTCGGCCTGTCCCGACGCGGATAAGTCTTCCGCCAGCCGTGAAAAACCCTGATCGAGAGCATTCGTATCCATGGCTTTCGTCTCCTCTTGTTTTATCCCGGTTCGGATCGGTTCCGTGTGCGGCGTGGCGACAATTACAAAGATGGTCGCCACGCCGACACATGAAATCGCATCACGCCCAGGTGGGCGATCCTTCCTCGATCGGCAACGACGCGTCGCGCGACCATTCGTTCCAGGACCCGAAGTACGTGCGAACATCCTTTACGCCGGCCTCTTTCAGGGCGATGAAGGTGTTGGAGGTCCGCGCGCCCTTGAAGCAGTACAGAATCACGGGCGTATCCGGCGTTATGCCAACCGTCTGGCATTCCGCCGCGATTTCGTCTTTGGTTTTAAAGACGGGGCCGTCCTCGCCGGGCTTCATCATGCGGTACCATTCGAGCCAGCGCGCCCCTGGTATTCTGCCTTTTCGGGGACAAAAATCCGCGCCATAGGGTGACGAGCTGGCGCCAATCCATTCGTCCACGTCCCGGACATCAAGCTTGATGATGCTCGGATCATTTACCGCTTCGAGCATGGTTTTGGCATCGACAATCAGATTTGCGGCCCGGGGATCGACGGGAAACAATTTGGGTTCCGGGTGAGACGCCTCGGTCGTCGTCGGCAGATCGGCATCGGTCCAGGCCTTGTATCCGCCATGCAGCACGCCCGCGTGTGGATAGCCGAGGAATTTTAACAGATAATAACCCCGACAGGATTGGCCGAAACCCGTGTCCATCGACTGCTCGTATACGATTGCGAGTTCCTTTCCCGAAAGCCCTGCATTGCCGAAAATTTCGGCAAACTTTTCCTGCAGTTCCTTCTGACCCGCTTCCGTCGAGGTCGCAAGATAGGTGAAAATGTCGTGGGCGTTTACGGCGCCGGGTATGTGGCCGGCGTTGAAGCTGTCTGGATCACGCGTGTCGATCAAGATGACATCGCCATCATCGAGCCGGGTTGCGAGATCAGTTGGGTCAAACAAAACCTTGTCGTTCATATCCATCTCCTGTTTCAGCATTTGTTTCGAATTCGTCCATCGACCGTTCAGCAGCCGATGACGATTACAGTTACATTTATGGGTGTGCTGATTGGACCGGAAGGCGTGCGGCATCGTCCACGGATGCTTGCGTATCGCGTCAACGCCGATTAACCTCCTGTGATGCTGCTCAATAAATTGCTGTCAAATCTATCGGTCCACGTTAAGCCGTTCGCTATCTGCACATTGAGTGAAGGCTGGCGGCTTCATTTGCCAGGACCACCGGGGCTGTTGTTCCATTTCGTGTTGGAGGGCAACGGCGTGCTTTACGGGCCGCGCGGCGACGCGCACCCAATTTCCCCCATGCATCTTTCGGTCGTTCCGATCGGCGCCAAGCATGTTCTGGAAGCCAAAGGCGACTTCCGTGATGAACTGCGCATCGATGCCCCGCCGTCAGGCGAACAGGTCTGTCAAATAGTTGCGGGGACCAGCGATCAAGCCGATTTGGTGGTAAGTTGCGGCATCGTCAGCGTTCGCTATGGCCCATCGCTGGATCTGTTCGATCATTTGCACGAAGTGCTCGCCGTCGATCTGTCGAGCGTGCCGCAGGCGCTCTCCGCTTTCCAAGGAATTATGGCGGAGCAATCCCAGGCGATTGCCGGCAGCGACGCCATGACGGCCGCGCTCATGACCCAGTGCCTGGTTCATCTTTTCCGGCGCCTGCCCAGCCAGGACGAGGAGGCGCTGCCATGGCTCATGGCGCTGCAGGACGAGCGGATGGGCCGGGTCATCGACATGATTCTTGACGCCCCGGGTGATGATTACACGGTCGATTCCCTGGCCGAAACCGCGGCCATGAGTCGATCCGCATTTGCCGAGCATTTCGCCGAATCCTTTGGCCGGTCACCCATGAGCTTCGTCAACCATGTCCGCATGCAGCGCGCCACCGAATTGCTGGCGGTCGAGAATTTGTCAGTCGACGAGATCGCCAGAACCGTGGGGTATTCCAGCCGCAGCCACTTTTCACGGGCCTTCAAAGATCACTCAGGCCTGCCGCCCACGGATTTCCGCGCCGCAAGCCTGGCGCATTAAATATCCCATTCGCGCAAGCGGGGTTCGCGCGGCTGCGGGATTTCACGTTCTACCCGGGCGACATGATCAGCGGCGGCACGGCGGCCGGCACCGCCGGCGATTCATGCGAGGTGATGGACGACGGCATGCCGGCGCCGGACCTGTTTCTGAAACCGGGCGACGTGTGCGAAATCAAGAACCCGTTCATTGGAACCCTGCGCGCCACAATTGTCGCCAAGTAGGGGACGTTCCGGGCCGCTCGGCGCGGCGAACGGACAAAGGATTAGAACTCCAACAAAACGACAACGCCATAAACGGTGATGAATACGGTCAAGGCAAAATTATAGGATGGGTTGTTGGTGCGCAGGAATAGTCGATTCCCGACTAAAAGATAGACTGCCGCCGAAATAACCGCCGCCGGCAGGTTGGCGACAAGGATATCATGATGCCCCATTACGGTCGCTAAAAGGAGCATCTGGATGAGACTGAATGCCAGGTAATAATGCGCGACCGTATACCGGATAGCCTCCTTTTCAGTGGCTGTGCCGCTCGCAAGGATAGCCAGCATGGCGCCGCCCAGGTTTGTCAGGCCGTGGATTAGCCCCATGACAAGGTGGTAAGTCGGAAGATGTCTTTCCAATATGACGATAAACCGCGTTCGCGACGGGGGCCAGAAACGAACAAACGCCGAGAGCAGCAATGTCCCACCGATCAGGGTATTGGTCCATGACGCCAACCGGCTGAATTCGGCAAACCACAACCCGACGCCGATTCCAGGCAGGCAGAGAAGATAAAGATATCGGGAAACCGGAACCCGGCTCGATCCCGCGGTCAGCACCTGCAGCAGTGAAATGGCGAAGGAGGCGGGGAGAAGATAACCGAGGATTGTTATGAAGTCGTACCCCATCAACAACAGAGTGGGCGTGCCGAAGACCAGCACCCCCATTCCGAAAATTGACTG
>CALGIA010000249.1 GCA_937916005.1 uncultured Rhodospirillaceae bacterium | reverse complement strand
CAAGGCCCATCCCGACCGCTTCCCCAGCTTTGTTGCGTCGCTGCCCATGAACAACCCGGAAGAATCCGTGAAGGAAATCGACCGTGTGATCGGTGAGTTGGACGCCTGTGCGGTGCAGCTGTTTACGAATGTCAACGGCGAACCCCTTGATTTGCCAAAATATTATCCGGTTTTTGAGCGGGCGGCTCAGCTTGATATTCCGATCTTCCTGCATCCGGCCCGGGGCCCCAATTTCCCCGATTACCTGACCGAGGAAATTTCCAAATTCGAACTCTGGTGGACCTTCGGCTGGACCTATGAATCCAGCGTCGCCATGGCCCGGATCGTGTTCTCCGGCATGTTCGACAAGCTGCCCAACATCAAGATCCTGACCCATCATCTGGGCGCCATGGTTCCCTACGTTGAAGGCCGCGTCGGCTATGGCCAGGATCAAATGGGATCGCGCACGCCGGGCAATGAGCTTACCGAACTTCGCCTGTCGATGAAAAAGCGCCCGATCGACTATTTCAAGATGTTCTACGCCGACACGGCGACCTTCGGATCGCTCGGCGCCATGCAGTGCGGTCTTGATTTCTTCGGGCCGGAACGCTGCATGTATGCGTCCGATTGCCCGTTCGATCCGGAAGGCGGCTCGCTCTATATCCGCGAGACCATGAAAGCGCTCGACGTGGTGAGAATCGAGGAATCCGCACGGGCGGATATCTATCAGCACAACGCACGGAAGTTCCTGAAGCTGAAATAGCGGAGTTTCAGGTCAACGACCGGGCAATGATGTAACCGCCGAGAACGATCAGGGCGAGATAGAAGACCCTCCGGAAAACAGTCTCCGGAATCTTTTGTCTCGCCCTTTGGCCGATGACCATGCCCACGCAGGCGGGGATAACCGCCGAAATGGAAATGGCGCCCATCTCGGCAGTCAGCATATTTTTACCGCCGAGCGAAACGGCGAGCGCGACGGTCGATGCGGTGAACAGCATTCCCATCGCCTGGATCAGCATATCCCGCGGCAGGCCAAGAGCCTGAAGATAGGGGATTCCCGGCACCGCGAATGATCCGGTCATGCCGGTAAAGACACCGTTGATCGCGCCGACCACTGGTCCGGCCCATCTTTCCCGGGAGCCGGAGATTGAAAATTTTATCCCGATGAGCCCGATCAGCGCATAGGCGATCAACAGCGCGCCGAGCAGCGCGGACAGCACGGAAACATCCACTCGGGTCAAAAATTCCGCACCGAACCATACCGTTACCGTGGCCATGGTCAAAAAGGGCCATATGCGGGCGATGATGGCTTTCCCGTTGCCGCCGACCGCCGCCTGCCACACATTGGTGACCAGTGATGGCGCCAGCATCATGGCCATTGCCGGGTGAAGTCCGATGGTGGCGGTCAGGACGGCCAATGAAATCGTCGGCAGACCAAGTCCGATGATGCCCTTGACGCCACCGGCAACAAAAAACGTGGCGGCGATCAACGAAATTGTGACTGGGTCGGTCATCCTGATAATTTATCATTGGGATGAGAAAAATGGGAAATAGATTGGGAATGACATGTCGCACATGAAGTTGCTATCGGTGAATGTGGGCCAGCCCAGGGAGGTCAATTATCTGGACCACCGCGGTCGAACCAGGTCCACCAGCACGGGGATCTTCAAACAGCCGGTGCCGGATCGCACCATGCTGCGGACACTCAATCTCGACGGCGACCGGCAAGCCGATTTGCAGGCTCATGGCGGAGTCGATAGAGCCGTTTATGCTTATGCGATCGAGAATTATCATTTTTGGGAAAAGGAGCTCGGCCGGACGGATTTCGCTCCGGGCGGGCAGTTCGGTGAAAACTTCACCACGGAAGGTTTGATCGACGACCAGGTGGCAATCGGAGACGTGTTCAAGGTTGGAGACGCGCTGGTTGAAGTCACTCAGCCCCGCGTGCCGTGCTTCAAGCTCGGCATGCTGATGGGGATAGACGGTTTCCAGAAAGTTTTCGCCAAAAGCTGCCGTGTCGGATTTTATCTTCGGGTGTTGCAGGAAGGCGAAGTGGGCGCAAGTGACATGTTTGAACGGGTTCGCGAAGCGCCGGTCCGGATGACGGTCCGCGATATGAGCCATCTTCTCTATTTCGAGCCGGATAACAAAGAGGGCGCGGAAAAGGCGCTCCAAATCGAAGCGCTCTCTCCGGGATGGCGCCAGTCTTTCGCGGATCGGATTGGGGATTAAACGCGTTCGCTCTGCTGGCGGAGCCGGGTGACGAACATTTCCAGGACACGGCTGATGATCCGGTCTTCCTCTGCCAGCCAGGATAGCCTTTTCTTGAACGCTTCCTGGGGTACGATGGAAAGGGATGTTTCCGCCCGGGCGATCGCGGTCGCCATACGGGGCTGATCGTCGACTAGCGCCATCTCGCCGAAGATTTCACCCCGTCCGAGGGTCGCTAAAACAAGCGCCCCATTTTTGGTGTCGATCGTAATTTCAACTTCGCCGGACAGAATCATGAATGCTTCGTCGCCGGGATCGCCTTCCTTGAAAATCCCTTCCCCGGCCTGACAGACGCGCTGATTGGACGCCTTGCCTTTCGCCGGCGCGGCGGGTTTCGGCGCTGGCGGGGCAATGATCGGTTGTGGCGTCCCGTCTTTTTGAGCGTTCATCAATGCGTCGAGCTTTCTCGTGACCAGCGCATCGATTTCCTGGCCCAGCGCATCATTGCCGACCCGAAGCCGGATATCGTTCATGGCGTTCACCACATCGTCGGGGGCGCTGCGGGCCGGCATGAAAGTACTGATGGACGACACGCTTTCAATCTGCTGGAAAAGCGTCTGCAGAATCAGGGCCTGATTCTTTTCCCCGAATGACGAGTGTCCGAGGTCGAGCAGATAACCGATTTTTACGGCCCGGTTGGGCAGCATTTTAAGAATGCAGTCCATCCCTTCCATGGCGGTCAGGTCGGTTTCTCCGTGCTTCATGACCATCCGGGCGCGCCGCGTCAGGGCCTCGCTCATGGCGATTCCGCCGGACAGACCGCCATGCCAGATCACGTCTTTTACCAAGGCGGGAAACGCGATCTGATCCGCCTTGTCGTCCTGGCGGGTCAGGGGTTGGGCGCTGCCGACTGCCTTGGCCACACTTTCAAACAGGATTGCGCGCGTGACCGGCATATGGCGCCGCCCCATTGCGTCATTGAGCCGTGACAGGATCGATCCCGAACCGTCCGGCAATTTCAATGTGCCGGCTGCCAGTTGAGCCATCGTGCGAAGCGCCGTGACGAGATCGGTTTGTACGCCCAGCAATTCCTTCATTGCCGCGGATCCGTCGATGATTTCTGCGCAGAGTTCATCCAGAATGGCAAGCGCATCTGTTTGCGGCTGCTTGTCGAGCATGTCGCAAACGAGACCGATCTTCTTGTTCCAGTCCCTTTGTTGTTCGAGATAACCGGCCAGCAGGATTCCGGTTGTGAAGGAACGGGAATTCTGTTCGCAGGTTTCTTCAATCGCCTTCAGCGCGGCCGTCAATCCATTTTCATTCATCACGGGCAGGTA
>CALGIA010000248.1 GCA_937916005.1 uncultured Rhodospirillaceae bacterium | reverse complement strand
GCCTGCGGGACATCTTCCCCGGCGTTCCCATCGTGGCCCTGACGGCGACGGCGGATGAGGTCACCCGAGAGGATATCAGCCAGCGGCTTTTCGCCGGTTCGGTCGATGATTTTGTGCTGGGGTTCGACCGGCCCAATATCCGGGTTTCAGTCGAGCTGAAAAACGACTGGAAGCGTCAGCTGGTCGATTTCGTCAAGGGTCATGACGGCGCCAGCGGCATCGTCTATTGCCTGTCGCGCAAGAAGACCGAGGAAACCGCCGCCCTGCTGTGCGCCGCCGGGGTGCGGGCGCTGCCCTATCACGCGGGGCTGGCCAAAGAGACCCGCGACGCCAACCAGAATATCTTCATGACCGAACCGGGCGTTGTGATCACCGCGACCATCGCCTTCGGCATGGGGATCGACAAGTCCGACGTGCGCTTTGTGTTCCACGCGGATCTGCCGGGCAGCATCGAAGCCTATTACCAGGAAATCGGCCGCGGTGGGCGCGATGGCCAGCCGGCGGTCGCCCACATGCTGTACGGGCTCGGCGATATCCGCATGCGCCGGGTGTTTATCGAGGACGAAGAGTCCGGCGACGACCGCAAGCGGCGCGAACACAAGAGGCTCGACGCCCTGGTGGGCTATTGCGAATCGCCGACCTGCCGCCGCCGCGTCCTGCTGGATTATTTCGGCGAACGGGCAACGCCTTGCGGCAATTGCGATGTCTGCATCGACCCGGTGGAGATGACCGACGGAACCGATGAGGCCCTGAAAATCCTGTCCGCCGTCAGCGGCAGCGGCCAGCTTTACGGCGCGGCCCACATCATCGATATCCTGCGCGGCTCATCGACGGAAAAAGTGGTCAAGGCCCGCCATGACCGCCTGCCCGGCTTCGGCGCCGGGGCCGAACACAAGAAGGAAGAATGGCGCTCCCTGATCCGCCAGCTTGTCGCCGCCGGTTTCCTGCGCCTCGATGTTCAGGGCTATGGCGGTCTGGCGATCACCGGCCAGGGCGACGGGCTGATGCGCGGCGAGGACAGCTTCCAGTACCGCCAGGACACCATGCGGCGCACGCCGGCGGCGCGGCGCAGGGCCCAGGACATGGACTCCGAGCCCGAATTGTCCGACGAGCAGATGGCGCTGTTGCGGCGTCTGAAGGATTTGCGGCTGCAGCTCGCCAAGGGCAGGAAAGTGCCGGCCTATGCGGTGTTCGCCGACAAGTCATTGGTCGACATGGCGCTGAAATCGCCCCGTGATGAGGCCGAATTCGCCGAAATCCACGGCGTCGGCGCGGCCAAGCTGCGGGATTTCGCCGGCGCTTTTCTCGAAGTGATCGCCACGCCCGGCGACGCCTGAACCATGTTTCAGCTTGATCCCCGGCTTGGCAACGACACGGTCCCCGTCACCTCGCTTGATCTGTGCCGGGTCCTGCTGATGAACGATGCGCGCTATCCCTGGCTGATTTTGGTTCCGGCCCGGGACGGTCTCAGCGAACTGCACGATCTCACCGCCGCCGACCAGCTCTTGCTGAACGATGAAATCATGCGCGCGTCGCGGGCGATGATGAAATTATTCACGCCGGAAAAAATCAATGTGGGCACGCTGGGCAATATCGTGCGCCAGCTTCACATCCACGTGGTCGCCCGCCGAACCGACGACCCGGCCTGGCCCGGCCCCGTCTGGGGCCACAGCCCGGCGGAGCTCTATGCGGCGGAACAAATTGCTGACATGCAGTTGCGGCTGGCTGCTGTATTTGCCCCGCGGAATGCCGGGGTTTGAAGCGCCGGCAAAAAGAGTCAATTCGCGTGTTGCGTTGATCGGTTGATGCGGCGCCCGGAAGCGGACATCGCTGGCACCGTCTCTGGCTTCTGATTTTACACAGCCTGGACCCAGACCCGACATTGACTAAGGACAGTCCGAAATAGCAGTTACCTAAACACGCTTTTGTTCAGCGGCGAAGGGGCTGAGACCGAGCCATGTTTGCATTTTTGAAGCCAGTGATGGCTCGCCATCCAATTTAAGCGTTTCATTCTTCTGTTCGGATTTTATGCTTGATAGCCCCATCCAGATGGAAGTCATCGGTCTAAGCTTCGTCGTTACATACAGATCAACATCAAACCCCGGGTCTACGGAGCAGAGGTCTACGTCGCCCGTTGGTTCGACGATGAGCCACCAGTGTTTTTGTGAGGCGGGAAGATCGGTGTACAGGAATTCGATGACGCTGCGTTTTTTCGGCAATGGCTCCGTGTTCAGGTTACGTCGCATGTCCCACATCAGGAGTGAAGGGTCCAGGTTTTCCAGTGATAGCTCCGTATCCACCCAACGCTGGCCCCAGATGCCGATAGTCTCAACAACGGAACGTAAATCCCTGCCCGCTTCGGTTAGCCGATATTCATGGGCACTCCGTTTGCCCTTCGATTTAATCCGCTCAACAATGCCGGCGGCTTCGAGTTCCTTAAGCCGTTTTGAAAGCAAGGCCGATGACATCCTTGGAACGCCCCGGCGCAAATCATTAAAGCGGGTCGACCCGGCGACAAGCTCGCGGAGCAGAACTACGGTCCATCGCGTGCATAGAACTTCCGCAGCCATTGCTACGGGACAAAATTGTTTATATCCGGCTTGCATAATGTCGGGCCTTTCGCCGTTTTAGTCTCCGTGTCCACGCTACCCATCTGCTTTGGCGCGCTTCACTTTCTGAACTAGACCTTTAAATGTTCTAAAAACTACAATGCCTCAGAAATAGCAATTTCACATTGATATAACAGGGAGAATTAATGATGTCAGGATCATTGTATGAGCGGTTGGGCGGGACTGAAGGAATCCATCAAATTGCCAATGATATCATCGACAACCATCTGAGGCATCCAAGGATTTCCAAAAGATTTGCCGAAAAGGACGTGGGCAAACTCAAGAAAGGCGCTGCTGAATTTATAATAACAGGTACTGGCGGCCCCAACGTCTATGAAGGCGAGGACATGATTGCGACCCATAAGGGCATGAATATCAGTGATGACGAGTTTATGGCCGTCGTGGACGATATAATGGGTGCCCTCGACAATAATGGGATTGAACAACGTGAAAAAGAAGAAGTCTTGTTTATTCTCTATTGTCTGAGGGGCGAGGTGGTTTCGCAATAGAAGGCGCAATCATGTTGGGCCTACACATTCTTGACGGTCCTGGCTGACATGCAGAGGGGGGTGCTTAGCCGAATTGTTCAACGAGATTTCGCAATCTTAA
>CALGIA010000247.1 GCA_937916005.1 uncultured Rhodospirillaceae bacterium | reverse complement strand
GCATGAGCGAGATAGATACCAAACTCGAATCCGGCGACCCCGTGCGCAGCATCGGCGTTCGGACGCCGTTGATTGACGGTCCCGAAAAAGTGTCCGGCAAGGCCATGTACAGCGCCGATTTCAACTCGCCGGATACCTTGGTGGGCCGCATTCTGCGCAGCCCCCACGGCCACGCCAATATCCTGTCCGTCGATGTGTCGGCGGCGGAAGCCCTGCCCGGGGTGATGGCTATCTGCACCGGCGAGGATTGCACCGAAACCTACGGCGTGCTGCCCATCGCCATGAATGAATACGCCATTGCCAGGGGCCGGACCCGGTATCGGGGCGAGGCGGTCGCCGCCGTCGCCGCAATCGATGTGGCCACGGCGCAAAAGGCGCTGGATCTTATCAAAATCGACTATGAAGTGCTGCCGGCCTATTACAACGCCGAAGACAGCCGCGCAGAGGATGCCGTGCAGCTCCATGAAAAGCGCGCGGGCAATATGGAACGCGCGGTCGATTTCGAAATCGGCGACGTGGATGCCGGTTTTGCCGACGCCGATCTGGTGCGCGAAGGCTCCTATCATCTGAATGAGGTCTGCCAGGTTCAAACCGAACCACATGCGGCCTATGCCGAATATGATCCGTCGCGCGACCGCATGACCGTGCGCGCCTCGACCCAGGTACCGTACTATGTCCATCTGATGCTGGAACGCACGCTCGGCATGGACAAATCCCGGATCCGGGTGATCAAGCCCCATATCGGGGGTGGGTTCGGCTGCCGCACGGAAACCCTGCATGTGGAACTGGTCTGTGCGCTGCTGGCGCGCAAGGCCAAGGGAACGGTGCGGCTCGTGGTCAGCCGGGAAGAAACATTCATCACCCATCGGGGCCGTCAGGAAACCGAGGTCAAGATGAAGATCGGCCTCAAGAAAGACGGCACCATCACCGGGGTCGAATGCGAATCCCTGCATCGCGCCGGCGCCTATTCGGGCTACGGCGTGGTCACCATTCTCTATAACGGAACGACCCTGTTCGCGCTCTATGACATTACTTCCGTGCGCTACAAGGGGTTCCGGGTCCTGACCAACATGCCGCCGCCCGGCGCATTCCGGGGCCATGGCACGGTCAATCCGCGTTTCGCCTTTGAAAATCTGCTGGATGAGATGGCGGAAGAGCTCGGCCTGGATCCGTTTGAAGTTCGCCGCGCCAATTTTCTGACCGCGCCATGCTTCACCGCCAATGATCTGATGGTCAATTCATACGGCCTGCCCGAATGCATGGACATCGTCGAGGAAAAGAGCGGCTGGAAGGAACGTTACGGCAAGTTGGGCCCCAATCGCGGGCTCGGCATGGCATGTTCCCACTATATTTCCGGCGCGTCCAAGCCCAAGCACTGGACCGGCGAACCCCATGCGACGATTCATCTGAAAGTGGATTTCGACGGCTCGATCACCGTGCTGACCGGGGCCGCGGAAATCGGTCAGGGCTCGTCCACCGTGATCACCCAGTGCGTGGCCGATACGCTGGGTATCCCCATGTCGCGGCTGCGCACCATTGCGTCGGATTCTGCGATCACCCCCAAGGATAACGGGTCCTATTCGTCGCGCGTCACCTTCATGGTCGGCAACGCCGCCATCGATGCGGCGAAGAACCTCAAGCAGGTTTTCATCGAGGCGGCGGCGAAAAAGCTCGATGTGCGCCCGGAAGATGTCGAATGCCTGGGCGAAACCTACCGCGCCGGAACCCAGGATGAAGGCCTGACCTTTGACGAGGTGGTGATGGCGGCGCTCGAAGGCGTCGGTACGCTGAACGTAAAAGGCAATTTCGACACCATCCCGGAATCCTGGGGCACGACCAAATATCGCGGCGGCGCCATCGGCGGCACCATGGCGTTTGCCTATGCGGCCGTGGTGGTCGAGGTCGAAGTCGACCCGGATACCTGCGACGTTCATGTGGAAAAAATCTGGATCGCCCAGGATGTGGGCAAGGCGCTGAATCCCTTGTCCGTGGAAGGTCAGATCGAAGGCTCGGTCTGGATGGGCATGGGCCAGGCTTTGACCGAGGAAACCCGCTATCACGAAGGCCTCAACATACATGGCAATATGCTCGATTACCGGGTGCCGACCATCGTGGAATCGCCCCCGATCGAGACCTACTATGTGGAAAGCAATGACCCCCATGGCCCGTTCGGCGCCAAGGAAGCCGGCGAAACATCGCTGGCCTGTTTCCTGCCCGCATTGACCAGCGCGGTGGCCCAGGCGGTCGGCGTACGCACCCACGAAATGCCCCTGACGCCGGACCGGCTGATGGAGCTTCTCGAAAATAAAGAGCGTGAGGACCGGGCCGCGATCCGTTCCGCGAAAGGAGCCGCGTAATGGAGTTGATGCCTGAATTCAAACTGCACCGGCCCGAAACCGTTTCCGAGGCCGTGAGGCTGAACGGCGGATCCGAAACCGCGCGCTATCTGGCCGGCGGCACCGACATGGTGGTCAATATCCGCCGTGGCATCGAAGCGCCGGAGACACTCATCGATCTCAACGGGGTCAAGGAAATGACCGGGATTCGCGAAGATGCCGACGGTCTCCATATCGGTGCGGCGGTCAAGCTCCAGGACCTCGGCGCCCACGCTTCCGTCCAGCGGGACTATGCGGCGGTGGCCGAAGCGGCGCGCGCCGTGGCCGGGCCGACCCATCAGAATTACGGCACGGTCGGCGGCAATCTCTGCCTCGATACAAGATGCATGTATTACAATCAGTCCGAATGGTGGCGGTCGGCCAATAATTACTGCCTCAAATATCGCGGCGATATCTGCCACGTCGCGCCGGGCGGCAAGCGCTGCTTCGCGGCGTTTTCCGGTGACGTTGCGCCGGCGGCGCTGGTTCATGGCGGCGAAATCGAATTGGTCGGGCCGAGGGGTGCGCGCCGGATTCCGCTGGTCGATCTGTATAAAAACGACGGGATGGATCATCTGGCGCTCGCACCGGGTGAGTTGCTGGTGGCGTTGCATCTGCCCAGGGCCACGGCGGGCATTCCGTCCGGTTACGTGAAATCAAGGGTGCGCGGGTCGATTGATTTCCCCCTCGCCGGCGCGGCGGTCGCCCTGACAATGAAGGACGGCAAGCTCGAGACGCTGTCCATTGCCCTGACGGCGGTCAACCCGTATCCGCAGCTGGTCAAGGGATGCGATGCATATTTGGGCAAGGCGGTGGACGGGGAACTGCTGGAAGAAATCCGCGAAAATGTGCGCAAGCAGGCCAAGCCCATGAAAACCACCACCATCGCGCCCTGGTATCGCCGCCGCGTGGTCGGCGCCCTGGCCCAGCGCATCGTCGCGCGGCTGGCGGCGGAGTAGGGCGCTAATACCAAGGAGCGCTGATGAAGACCCATAGAGATCGCCTGCGCACGCCGCCGG
>CALGIA010000246.1 GCA_937916005.1 uncultured Rhodospirillaceae bacterium | reverse complement strand
GGCACCGTTGGGGCCGATCACGCCCACAATACCACCAGGCGGCAGCAGAAAATTGAGGTTTTCAAATAAAAGGCGATCCCCAAATCCCTTGCTTATATCTGTCGCCTCGATGACCAGATTTCCCAGCCTGGGGCCCGGCGGGATGACGATCTGGGCGGTTTCCGTGGTGCGGTCCTGCGCTTCGGCGAACAGGTTTTCATAGGCGCTGATCCGGGCCTTGTTCTTGGCTTGCCGCGCGCGGGGCGATGCGCGAACCCATTCCAGTTCGCGCGCCAAAGTGCGCTGACGGGCGTCTTCCTGTTTTTCTTCCAGGGCGAAGCGCTTTTCCTTCTGTTCCAGCCAGGATGAATAATTCCCCTGCCACGGAATTCCACGGCCGCGATCCAGTTCAAGAATCCAGCCCGCCGCATTGTCCAGGAAATAGCGGTCATGGGTGACAGCAACAACGGTGCCATCGTAATCTTCAAGAAAGCGCTCCAGCCAGGCGACGGATTCCGCATCCAGATGGTTGGTGGGCTCATCCAGCAGTAGCAGATCGGGCCGTTGCAGCAGCAACCGGCAGAGGGCGACGCGGCGCCGTTCGCCGCCGGACAGATTTGTGACTTCAGAATCCCCGGCCGGACAGCGCAGCGCGTCCATGGCGATTTCAACTTTGCGTTCCAGATCCCATGCATCCGCCGCGTCGATTTTTTCCTGGAGTTCTCCCTGTTCCTCGATCAGGGCATTCATTTCGTCATCATCCATGGGTTCGGCGAAGCGCGCGCTGACCTCTTCGAAACGTTTTAGAAGTTCATAGCTTTCGCCCATGCCTTCCAGGACATTTCCGACGACATCTTTTGCTGGATCAAGCTCCGGTTCCTGGGACAACAGCCCAACCGTTGCGCCGTCGGCCAGCCGGGCTTCGCCGTTAAACTCGGTTTCGATCCCGGCCATGATCCGCAAAAGGGTGGATTTACCCGACCCGTTGAGCCCCAGCACGCCGATTTTGGCGCCGGGCATGAATGACAGGTTGATATCCTTCAGAACCTCGCGCCCGCCCGTATAGGCCTTGGTGAGCTTGTGCATGGTATAGACATACTGGTAGGACGCCATGGGACAGTTCCGATTGTTGCCGGGTGAATGGAAAAACCGGGCGGAACTTACAGCCGGTGGCTTATTTTCTCAACCATCGAAAACGACTGCCGCTCGACCGTGCGGGGCCGATGGTTTAGCGTTATCCGAAATTCAAAGGAGGCAGCGATGCAGGACGAATTTGACGCCAAAACCGTCGCGAGCGTTGCGGGCAGGGTAATCATCGTCACCGGCGGCGGCAAGGGGATCGGCAAGGTCTATGGCCAGCGCCTGGCGGAGGCCGGCGCGAAAATCGTTGTCGCCGATATCGATGCCGACGCCAATAACATCACCGTCGGGTCCATCAAGGCTGCCGGCGGGGAAGCCGTGGCCGTGGCGACCGATGTTTCCGACCCGGACGCCACGCAGCACATGGCCGATGTCGCGGTTGAAACATATGGCCGCATCGACGGTCTGATCAATAATGCCTCGCTGATGAGCGTTCTGCCGCGCCGGCCCTGGTATGAAATTCCGCTTGATGAATGGGACAGCGTAATGGCGGTCAATGTGCGCGGGGTCTTCCTGTGCTGCCGCGCTGTATTTCCCCAGATGCAGAAACAGAACAAGGGCAAGATCGTGAATATCTCATCCAGCCGGTTCTGGGAAGGGACGCCCAACCGGCTGCATTACTCAACATCCAAGGCGGGCGTGATCGGGTTGACCCGTTCGCTGTCCCGTGAGGTCGGGGAATTCAATATCACCGTCAACGCCATCACGCCGGGCTTTACATTGTCCGATACCCAGGTGGCGTCGTCCGGCGACTATGCGCGCCAGAATCTGCCCGATGAAATCCGCGCGATCCGCCGCCATCAATTCCCGGAGGATCTGGTCGGTGCGGTGATGTTCCTGACTTCGGACGCCAGCGACTACATTACCGGCCAGACCATCAATGTCGATGGCGGCCGGTCCATGCACTGAACGAAAAGGAATGAGATCATGGCCGACAGAGTTCCTGGTTCCGTGATCCATGATGAGATCGTGGCGGCGGGGGCGTCGTGGAGCCGCGCGATCCATAAGGGCGAAACTCTCCGTATTGTCGATCTGGAAGGCCGTCAGGCGGTCGATTTCCTGTGCTACAACGCCGATGACCATGACGACCGCTACGCCGCCGCCGATACCATGAAGATCAACGAAACCGGAATATTCCTGACCACCGGAACCGTGCTGTACAGCGTCGGGCTGACGCCGCTCATGACCATCGTCGACGATAGCTGTGGCAGGCACGACACCATCGGCGGCTGTTGTTCTGCGGAACTGAACAGCTTCCGCTATGGCGTCGGCCCCCAGCCCAATTGCCGCGATAATTTCATTTCGGAACTCGTCCGCCATGGCATGACCAAAAAGGACATGGCGGCCAACGTCAATTTCTTCATGTATGTACCGGTCGCCGAGGATGGCGCGATGGATATGGGGCCCAGTATTTCCAAACCCGGCGATTATGTGGATTTAAGGGCCGAAACGGACGTTTTGGCGGTAATTTCCAACTGTCCGCAGATCAACAACCCGGTCAACGACTATAATCCGACCCCCATCAGGGTCACGGTCCGGCGGGCGGATTGACTGACCAAAGATCAAATTATTGAGACCCTGGCGGGCGTTGGTTGGCGGCATGAGACCCGCATGTTACAAGCTTCATACCGCCAACTGGCGTCACTTAATGGGGCATTGACGTCACCACGACAACATCCACGGATC
>CALGIA010000245.1 GCA_937916005.1 uncultured Rhodospirillaceae bacterium | reverse complement strand
GTTCCTCCGTCGCCGAGCGCATACGGGGGCTTAACAACACATCCCTGCCCTATCCGTTCGAATGCTTCCATGCGTCTCGGGTGGCCGATATGGACGCCGCGGAACGGCTGGTCCATGACGCCTTCGCCGACACCCGCGTGACCCGCCTCCGCGAATTCTTCACCATCGATCCGGAACGGGTCCGGTCCGCGCTGCAATTGGCGGAGTTGGAAGACGTCACCCCCACCGAGGATGAAGTGGTCGAGGACACGGAAGACCGCGCCGCCCTCGACCGGGCCAAGCAACGCCGGGCCAACACGTCCTTTGGCATGTTGAACATCGAACCGGGCGCGGTTCTGAATTTTTCGAAAGACCCGGCAATAATCTGCACCGTGATCGACGACAAAAAAGTCGAATTCGAAGGCGAAACCACCAGCCTCTCACGATCCGCCCTTACCATCATTCACCGTATGGGCTACCAATGGCCCACCGTGAATGGCTGGGCCTACTGGCAGCTAAACGGGCGAACGCTTGCGGACATGCTGGCCGAAGCGCAAGAAAATTAGGAGCGCCTCTCGAAATTGGCCGAACCTGACAATCAGATAGATGAGTTTATAGACCGCTGGGGAAAAGTCAGCGGCAAGGAACGTACCTATTACCAAGTCTTCCTGAACGAGCTCTGCGATCTCATCGGCGTTGATAAACCTAGCGCGCAGCATGGTGAAACTTACCAGTACGAACGCACTATAATTGCCCGCCAGATCGAAGGGAAATCGACGTCCAACTTCATCGACCTGTATAAAAAAGACTGCTTCGTTCTTGAGGCCAAGCAAAGCCCCAAGCGAATTCGCCCGGAGCAACTTGAACTCCCCGTCGACGGGAAAGCCAAGCCCGGCGCTGATCGGGTCAGGGGCGGCTGGGATTCCCTGATGCGCAATGCGCGGGAACAGGCCGAACGATACGCCAAGCGCCTACCCGTAGAAGAAGGCTGGCCGCCCTTTATCATCGTGGTCGATGTCGGGCATGTGATCGAGCTGTATGCCGATTTCTCGTTGCAGGGAAAGCATTACGCCCAATTTCCCGACCGGCAGTCCTACCGTATTTACCTCGACGATTTGCGGACGGATTCCGTCCGCGACACGCTCCGCGAAATCTGGACAGACCCCCGAAACCTGAATCCGGCCCTGCGAACAGCGGCAGTCACCCGCGACATTGCGCAATATCTGGCGAAACTTTCCAAGTCGCTGGAGACCAGAATGATCCGCGAACTGGATGAGAAATCCCAGCCGGAGAAACTCAGCGACGACAAACGCGCCATTGCCGAAAAAGTCGCGCTGTTTCTGATGCGCTGCCTTTTCACCATGTTTGCCGAAGACGTGGGTCTGATCGAGCGGGATGCCTTCGCCAACCTACTGGAGCGCTTCAAGGGCAAGGCCGACAATCTTCATTTGAAGCTGGAAACCCTCTGGCGGGAAATGGACAAGGGCGGCTTTTCCACGGCGCTTGAAGACGATGTAAAACAGTTCAATGGTGGTTTGTTCAAGAACGCCACGGCCTTGAAAATTACCGAAGAAGATTTGGACCTCCTGACCATCGCCGCGCGTCGCGAATGGCAGGAGGTGGAACCCACCATCTTCGGCACCCTTTTGGAACAGGCCCTTGATCCGCGTGAGCGGCATGCCCTGGGCGCGCATTACACCCCGCGCGCCTATGTGGAGCGTCTTGTACAGGCAACGATCATCGAACCCTTGCAAGCGGACTGGCGCGATATCCAGGCCGCCGCCGCCCAACTCATGGAAAAAGGAAAGGCCCAAGAGGCAAAAGCCGCTCAGGACACGGTCCGCAAGTTCCACAATGAGCTTTGTGATATCAAGGTTCTGGACCCGGCCTGTGGCACCGGCAATTTTCTGTATGTGGCCATGGAGATGATGAAGCGCCTTGAAGGCGAGATTATCGAAACTCTGGTCGATCTGGGGGATGCCCAGGCCAATTTGGAGTTGGAACGACATACGGTCGATCCTCACCAGTTTCTGGGCCTGGAAATCAATCCTCGGGCGGTCGCGATTGCGGAATTGGTTCTCTGGATCGGCTATTTGCAATGGCATTTTCGAACCCGTGGCCGCACCATGCCGGCGGAACCCGTGCTGAAAATTTTTCCAACATCCGGGAACAGGATGCAATCATCCAGTACGACAGCTGGGACGTTCTGCGCGATGAGGACGGTCGGCCCATAAGCCGCTGGGACGGGATAACATAC
>CALGIA010000244.1 GCA_937916005.1 uncultured Rhodospirillaceae bacterium | reverse complement strand
GTAGAAGGCGGCTTCCGGCAAATCATCATATTCACCTTCGACCAGGCCCTTGAAGCCCTTGATCGTGTCCGCCAGATCGACGAACACGCCGGGAACGCCGGTAAAGACCTCGGCGACATGGAAAGGCTGAGACAGGAAGCGCTGGATCTTGCGCGCGCGCGCAACGACCAGCTTGTCTTCCTCGGACAATTCCTCCATGCCGAGAATGGCAATGATGTCCTGCAGCGATTTATAGGTCTGCAAAACGCGCTGCACTTCGCGGGCAACTGCATAATGTTCCTCGCCGACCACCCGTGGCTCCAGAATTCGCGACGTGGAATCGAGCGGATCGACCGCCGGGTAAATGCCCAGTTCCGCGATCTGGCGCGACAGCACCGTTGTCGCGTCAAGATGGGCAAAGGATGCCGCCGGCGCTGGATCGGTGAGATCGTCGGCGGGCACGTAAATCGCCTGAACCGAGGTGATCGACCCCTTGTTGGTGGTGGTGATGCGTTCCTGCAGCGTTCCCATGTCGGTCGCCAATGTGGGCTGATAGCCAACGGCCGACGGAATGCGCCCCAGCAACGCCGAAACTTCCGAGCCCGCCTGGGTAAAGCGGAAGATGTTGTCCATGAAGAACAGCACATCCTGGCCTTCTTCATCGCGGAAATATTCCGCCATGGTCAGCCCGGTCAGCGCAACGCGCGCCCGTGCGCCGGGCGGCTCGTTCATCTGGCCATACACCAGGGCGGCCTTCGACTCGCCCTCGAAATCGATAACCTTGGAATCGATCATCTCGTGATAGAGATCGTTGCCTTCGCGGGTTCTTTCGCCGACCCCGGCAAACACCGAATACCCGCCATGACCCTTGGCAATGTTATTGATCAGCTCCATGATGATGACGGTCTTGCCGACGCCGGCGCCGCCAAACAGGCCGATCTTGCCGCCCTTGGAATAAGGGGCCAACAGATCGACCACCTTGATGCCGGTCACCAGAATTTCGGTTTCCGTGGATTGTTCCGTAAATAGCGGCGCCTCGCGATGAATAGGCTTCGACATTTTGGCATTTACCGGGCCGCGTTCATCAACCGGCTCACCAATCACATTGAGAATTCGGCCGAGGGTTTCCGGCCCGACGGGCACCGTGATGGGCGCGCCCGTATCGGTCACTTCCTGACCGCGAACCATGCCTTCCGTTGTGTCCATGGCAATGGTGCGGACCGTGCTTTCACCCAGATGCTGTGCAACCTCAAGAACGAGCTTGCTGCCGCCATTATCAAGATAAAGCGCATTTAGAATCGCGGGCAGGTCGCCGTCGAACTGCACATCGACCACGGCGCCGAGAACCTGAGTGACTTTTCCGGTATTATTCGCTGATGTCGCCATTTCTTCCGCCTTCTAAAAACATTCGTCGTTGCCGGGCGCGCTAGAGCGCCTCGGCGCCCGAGACGATTTCGATCAGTTCCTTGGTGATATACGCTTGACGCGTACGGTTGTAATTGAGCGTCAATTTTTCGATCATGTCGCCCGCGTTACGGCTGGCGCTATCCATCGCCGCCATGCGCGCGCCATGCTCGCTGGCATTGTTTTCCAGCAACGCCCGATAAATCTGGACGGAAAGGTTGAGTGGGAGCAATTCCTCGAGGATTTCATTTTCCTCGGGCTCGTATTCATAGACCGCGGACGCGCCCTCGCCGGCCGCCGCCTTTTCATCGGATTCCGCGTCGGAAATTTCCGGCGGAGCGAAGGGAATAAGCTGCTGACGGGTCACGATCTGGGAGATCACGGATTTGAAGCGATTATAGATAATCGTGCAGACATCGAATGATCCGTCATCAAGCCTGGCAAGAATGCCCCGCGCGATTCCCTGCGCATCGCTGAAACCGAGCCGCGGACGGCCGATATCGGCAATGGAGTCCACAATCAGATGTCCGTAGTCGCGCTGCAGCTGGGTTCGCCCCTTGCGCCCGACACAGACGATTGACACTTCCTTGCCTTCCGTCTGAAGTTCCCGGATAAACCGTCGCGTTTCGCGCACGATGGTGGTGTTGAAACCGCCGCACAGGCCGCGATCCGACGAGGCGACGATAACAAGATGTCTTTGCTCTGACCCCGTGCCGGTCAACATCGCCGGCCCGCCCTGAGCTTCCCCGAGGCTGGCGGCCACCGACCCCAGCATGCGCTCCATGCGTTCCGCATAGGGGCGCGCGGCCTCGGCCTGCTCCTGCGCGCGGCGCAGCTTGGCCGCCGCGACCATTTTCATGGCCGACGTGATCTTTTGCGTCGACGTGACGCTTTTGATCCGGTTCTTGAGGTCTTTAAGATTGGGCATTCTGGATCGACGCGCCTACGCTGCGGTAAAGGTCTTGGCGTAATTTTCGAGGCTTGATTTCAACTTCGCCTCGGTTTCATCGGAAATCGCCTGTTCATCGCGAATAACGCTCAAAACATCGCCGTGGTTGGCGCGCATGTCGCTCAGATAGCCATGCTCAAAGCTTGTTACCGCGCCAATGTCGATTTTGTCGAGATAGCCGTTAACGCCGGCGTAAATCACCAGAACCTGTTCTTCAACGGGCATGGGAGAGAACTGCGCCTGCTTCAGAAGTTCGGTGAGCTTGGCCCCCCGGTTGAGAAGCTGCTGCGTCGAGGCATCGAGATCCGATGCAAACTGGGCAAACGCCGCCATTTCCCGGTACTGAGCCAATTCGAGCTTGATCGACCCGGCGACCTTTTTCATCGCCTTGGTCTGGGCCGCGGACCCCACTCGGCTGACTGAGATACCCACATTCACCGCCGGTCGGATACCGGCATAGAAAAGTTCGGTTTCAAGGAAAATCTGCCCATCGGTGATCGAGATCACATTGGTCGGGATGTAGGCCGAGACGTCGCCGGCCTGGGTTTCGATGATAGGAAGAGCCGTCAGCGAACCGTTGCCGTGGGCGTCGCCCATCTTGGCGGCCCGTTCCAGCAATCTGGAATGCAGATAAAACACGTCGCCGGGATAGGCTTCGCGCCCCGGCGGGCGACGCAGCAAGAGCGACATCTGCCGATAGGCGACCGCCTGTTTGGACAGATCGTCATACACGATCACGGCATGCATGCCGTTATCGCGGAAATATTCGCCCATCGTGCAGCCGGCATAAGGCGCCAGGAACTGCAGCGGGGCCGGTTCGGAGGCCGTCGCCGCAACCACGATGGTATATTCCATCGCACCGTTTTCCTGCAGCGCCTTGACGATCTGGGCCACGGTGGACCGTTTCTGCCCGATCGCGACATAAATGCAGTAGAGCTTCTTGTTTTCGTCGTCGCCGGCATGACCGTCACGCTGATTGATGATGGTATCGATGGCGACGGCGGTCTTGCCGGTCTGCCGATCGCCAATAATAAGTTCGCGCTGGCCGCGCCCGATGGGGATCAGGCTGTCTATCGCCTTGAGACCGGTCTGCACCGGCTCATGCACGGATTTGCGCGGGATGATGCCCGGCGCCTTCACGTCGACCCGGCGGCGTTCGGTGGCCACAATCGGCCCCTTGCCGTCGATCGGATTACCCAGCGCGTCAACCACGCGGCCCAGCAGCCCCTTGCCCACGGGCACGTCAACGATAGTGCCGGTGCGCTTGACCGTATCGCCTTCCTTGATCGTGCTGTCATTGCCGAAGATCACGACGCCGACATTGTCCGATTCGAGGTTCAGCGCCATGCCCTGAATGCCGCCCGGAAATTCGACCATTTCACCGGCCTGGACCTGGTCCAGCCCATGGATGCGGGCAATGCCGTCACCGACGGACAATACCTGCCCTACTTCCGCAACATCGGCCTCGGTACCGAAATTGGCGATCTGTTCTTTGAGGATTGTGGAAATTTCTGCGGCGCGGAGGTCCATCACGCGGCCCCTTTCAATGCGAACTGTAATTTTTGCAATTTGGTTTTCAGCGAAGAATCGATCATGCGCGAACCGATTTTGACAATCAGCCCGCCCAGAAGACCGGGATCGACGCGGGATTGGATGGCAACCTTGGAGCCAACCGACTGGCGTAACACTTCGTTCAGCTCAGCCATATGGCGTTCGCTCAACGGCGTGGCGGAAGTGACCTCGGCGGTGATCTCGCCGCGCCGCGCCGACAGGATGGCGTGGTAGGCGCGGATCATGCCCTGCAGCGCGAACAGGCGCCGATTTTGGGAAACAAGCCCCAGAAAATTGCGAGTCAATTGGCCGAATTCCGCTTTTTCGCCGATCGCGCGGATCGCCTTGCCCTGATCGCCGCGTGAGATTACCGGGCTTTGCAGCAACCGTCTGAGATCGCCCGAGTCGTCGATCATGCCGTTTAAACGCGACAAATCGTCCGAAACCGAATCGAGCTCCTTGCCCGTATCCGCCAGATCGAACAATGCCGCCGCGTAGCGGCCCGCGAGACCGGTCCCGCCAATTGGTTCAGATGACACCTGGATTAGCCCTCGAACATCCCACTGGAAATGCCGTAACCAGTTGATTTTCCTGGTAAATAACAAAGCGCCCCAAAGATGGGGCGACCCCTATTCTGAAGGGCGAAGATACCTAACATACCCATTGGGACGTTGCAAGCAGGGCGACAAAAATGTCGTGGGTCATTTTGACGCTGATTAAGCGCGCTATAAAAAACTGTAGGGGTCCACATCGACCTGGATCTTGACGCCGCCCTTGGCGCGGACCTGGCGCAGCCAGCGCCGCAGCATGGGCTGGATATGGACATCTTTCGCCGCCTTCAACAGCAAGCGGCGGCGATGATTGCCGCGCAGCAGGGCCATTGGCGCGGGCGCCGGCCCGAGAACGTCCACATTGGCGCCGCGCGGCGCGCAGCGGCCCAGCGCGCGGCTGGCCGCATCGACGGCTTGCTCGTCACGGCCTGAAACGATGATCGCGGCCAGTTTTCCGAAGGGCGGCATGGCGTGGCGTGACCGCTCCTCCATCTCGGCGGCCATGAAGCCTTGCTGGTCGCCGGCGACCAGCGCCTGGATCACCGGATGTTCGGGCGAATAGGTTTGCAGCATGACCCGG
>CALGIA010000243.1 GCA_937916005.1 uncultured Rhodospirillaceae bacterium | reverse complement strand
GCCACGTCGACCGTCGTCGCCCGACGCGACGCGGTCCAATCCCACGGCGGTTTCGACGAATCCCTGTTATCGGCGCAGGATTACCAGCTGTGGCTGTCGATTGCCGCCAAACACGGCGTGCGCTTCGATACCTTTCCGGAAGCGCTGGCACGTTGCCATGTTACGCCCGGAAGCGTGTCGAGCAATATCGCGCGTCGGCGCGAATGCGCCGTGAAAATCCTCGAAGGTCAGCTTGGCCCGCTGCGGCGACGCGCCCGGTTCCCACTGACCGATGCGCTATGGCGGACCGTGCTGATTGCGGTTGAGACCGCGCGGATGCACCGGATCGCCAATCATCCCGTGGCGGCATGGGCTGAATTCCCGCGCCTTCTGATCGATCTGCCGCGCATTGCCATCAAGCTGGCAGGGACGCGGAGCAACCTGTTGACCGATTCACGGGATGACGTGACCGAGGAGAACAGCGACCCGCTGGCGCGCAATCGTCAATGGTGGGAACGTATGCCGATGACCTATGCCGACTGGCAGGGCGATGAGCGGATGCCCCAGGCGACCAGCGATTTCGAATCCATTCGCACCCTTGTATTCGCCAACAGCCCGTTCTTCCGGGAAAGCTTCGACATGACCAAACTGAAAGGCAAGCAGGTTCTCGATCTCGGATGCGGGTCCGGCGTGTTCTCGTGCCTGCTGTCGGAAGCCGGCGCCGATGTTACGGCGGTCGATCTGACCGAAGCGGCGGTGAAACTGACAAGGGACAGCAGTAAAATCTTCGGCTGCCCGGTACGGGTGACGCAGATGAATGCCGAATCTCTCGGCATCAATGATGCGAGTTTCGACTATGTCTTTTCATGGGGGGTGCTGCACCATACGCCCACGCCCCGGCGCGCTTATGGCGAGGTCGCCCGAATTCTGAAACCGGGCGGGTCCGGGATCATCATGGTCTATCACAAAACAAGCATCATTTATTATGTGCTGGGCCTGTACTGGCTGATCGCGCGCGGCAAACTGTTCCGGGGTTACACCCTGGAAAAGGTACAGGGCTTTTTCACGGACGGGTTCTATCACCGGAACTACACCCGGCGCGCGTTTGTCGAAGAGCTGAGGTTGTCGGGACTCACGGTGACCGATCTCATCGTCACCCAGATGGAAAAGAAGATTTTACCCTTCATTCCAGCACGGCTGGACCGCTATCTGAAAGCGCGCTTCGGGTGGCTGCTGGTCGCCCATGTCGCCAAGCCCGGCGCGGCAGTCACCGGGGAACAACCGCAGGAATCCCGCTTGTCTACGTCCAGCATATAAGGCATAAGCGCGCCGTGAGAGACCAGCATCGTTGACATGAGCATCAGACCCGAGAGTTCGGCGCACAAGGGAGCCATTGCGCTCGCCCGGCTCCAGATCCGGGAGATTTTGGCCGGTCGCGCAACCGTCGGCCAATCCCTGCGATCCCTGAGCCGGAGCGATTTCGGCCGGAAGTTCTGCCGCTATTTCCTGGTCGGCGGCGCCAGTGCGCTGGTCGACTGGTTCTTCTTTTCGATTTTCCTCTATTTCGCCGATTTTCATTATCTGTTCGCCGGCACGGCTTCGTTCCTGTTCGCGACCGCGTTTAACTATGTGCTGACGGTTCGTTACGTGTTCGATGGCGGCCGCTTTTCCCGCCGCAAGGAAATAGCGCTTGTTTATCTGGTCAGCGGAATCAGCATCCTGATAAATCTCGGCATACTCAGTGGTTTGATCGAATCCATGGCGATGCATCCCCTTCTCGCCAAAATCTTCGGTACGGCTTCCGCGTTCGGATGGAATTTCGGCGCCCGCTATTTCTGGGTTTTCAAGCGCTGACACGACCCTTGGTATTTCAAACATGAATTCGATTGTGGGATATTTCCTGTTGGATTGGGGCCAGATTGTCGCTCTTGCGGCGGTTCTGCTATGGGCCGTGGCGCTGGCCGCCCTGGGGCGTCTGATAACAGGACCGGGCAGGCTCGCCGAAGCGGATCCAATCTATGGCTGGGCGCTGATATCAATTGTCTTTACGACGCTTGGATCATTATCGACCCTGTCATTCACGCATATCGCCTATGCGCTGCTTGCCATTGCCGCCGTGGCCGTGGCGCTGATCGTCCGGCAGGATGGGCGCTTCCTCGATTCCGGCTTGCGCCGCCTGCTCCTGCTCAGCATCCCGCTCCTGCTTCTGATCGCCGACATGGTGCCGTCCCAGTGGGATGAATTCACCAACTGGCTGCCCAATGTGCGCTATCTACTGGAACATGACGGTTTCCCGCGGGGGATTCAGTCCAACGATTATCTCCCGCATCCCGCCTACCCTTATGGGCTGCCACTGATGATCTACCTGACCAGCCGGATAACGGGTGGGCTGGTCGAGCATGCCGGCGCGATATTCAATTTACTGTTCTATTTAAGTTTCGGCGCCGTGATCGCCCGCGTGATTCATATGGGCGTGACCGATAACAATCGAAGCGCGCCCACGTCCGGTCCCCTGGGCTGGGGATACTATGCGCTGGGTGGGCTGGCGATGACGGCGTTGAACCCAACCTTCGTGCCAAAAGTCGTGTTTACCGCATACGCCGATGCCGGCACGGCGGTGACCCTTGGACTCGCAGGTGTGCTGGGCTGGATGCTGCTGGACGCGCTTGAGGAAGATGACAAGGCACGAGCGCGGCGACTGGCCTGGCAGTTCGGCCTTGCGGCGACGGCGCTGCTCAACCTCAAGCAGGCCAATTTTACGCTCCTCGCCGCGCTGCTTGCCGGGATCGCGTATGCCGGCTGGCGCGATCAGCGGATTCGCCTTGCGCCGCTACTGCGTCTGCTGGCGCTCGCAATATTGCTGCCGGTCGCGGTGTACGCCATGTGGCGTCTTTATGTGAGCGTCCATATTGGCGGCGGCGAATTCACGATCCGGTCGATCTCGGAATGGCGGTTCGATCTGATCGGCCCCACGCTGGAAAGAATGGGGCTGATTGCGTCCAAGAAGGGGGGTTATTTCGGCCTGATGCTGGTGGCCGTGGGCTTTGCCTTGCGCGCGTCCGTGCGGGTGACCAGCCGGTGGGACAGGTTGGCGCTGATCACGGCTATTACATTCATCGGGTACAACGCGGCGCTTTTATACGCTTATATCGCGACCTTCGGCGAAAATGACGCCCGGCGCGCGGCGTCATATTGGCGCTACAACATGCATCTAGGCGGTTTGGCCGTCGCATTTGGCGCGTATGGGCTGGCGCTTTTATGGCGCTTTCGGCCCGCCTCATGGGCGCGAATTCCATTCGCGGGAATCGCGATCGTGCTGATTCTTGCGCTGCCGGTAGTGATGTCCGGCAAGCTTCGCTTCGACGACCGGCCGCCCAAACATCATGTCCGGGCCGTCGGCGACGAAATGGCCCAAATCCTGAAACCGGATATGCGGCTCGCCATAATCGATCCGACCCATGACGGCTTCTATGGCGTTCTACTACGATACGCGTTGAACCGGTCCGTTAAGATAGTCGCCTGGATATCGGCCTATACCGGGTCCGAACCCAACAAGATACGGGCCAATCTCGACCAGAAAAGGGCGACCCACGCCTGGGTCCATGTCGGCACGCCCGACGTGGAAGCCGCGCTGGACGTCAAGCTGCCGGCCGGTTCATCCTATCTGTTGCGGCGCGCCAAATCCGGTTGGAAAATCATGCGGTCCTGGGCCTATCCCGGCTACGCACATCCAAACGACCTGCCGGATTAACCCGGATCAACCTGACGGCGACCGGACGTTGTTACCAGGTCAGGGGTCGGACCGGGATTCATGATTAGCAGGTTGCGCTTCTTTCTCAACATTTGTCTGGTCGAGCCGGCCCGCAACCAGGGCCTTGAGGGCGCGGTCGGTGTACCGGGCCTGATGCGCGGCCTTGGGACCGTCGGCGTTGGGCTTGAGGTCAACCGGCGCTGAATCGGCCAGGCTGGAAAAATCAAAATCCGCATCGACGGAACGCAGCGACACATCTTCCCGCCTCAGCCCCCAATATTTGAGTCCCATATTGGTCCAGACATAGACCCAGTAATTGAAATTGATTCCGAGGCCCGGAAAGCGCCGCGAATAACGTTTCATCAGCCACCAGCCGCGAAGCGCCGCGATAAAATTGGTCGGCCGATACAGCAGGTAGCCGATCCGCGCCAGAAAGTATTTCCGGTTCACCGGGTCCTTGAGCTGAAGCTTGAGGTATTCCCTGGGCGAGCCGTACCCGACCCCGTCATTGGGAACGAAGTTCTCGCTTTGGGAGATTATCTCGAGATGCCGCCGGAACCGCGCCAGCTGAAACTTCGGGCTGGTATAGACCTTCATGAAACGGACGAATCCAGTGGCGAGAAATTCGGAATCCTGCAGGTAACGGATATTGGTGGTGACCTTCTCGCGCGTGGTCACCGTATTGTCGCGCTCGACAAGCCGGCCGGTCCGCCGCATGCGCGCGAACAACGGCGTGCCGGGCAGGGCGGTGAGAAAAGATGGATCGCCGCCGATGGTTCCGGTTTCAATCAGGAATTCCAGCGTATCGTCGAACATGGTTTCCGTATCGGAATCGAAACCGAAGATGAAGCCCGGCGCGATGATAAACCCATGGGACTGGATTGCCAGAACCGCCGACTTGAGGGAGCCGCTATTCTGAACCTTGGCGGTTTCCAGCAACGAGTTGCGGTTGACGGATTCGATACCGATAAAAAGGATCGAGAACCCGGCCTCGCGCATATTCGCCATCAGATCCGGCATCTTATAGAGATTGATCGTCAGCCAGGTGAAGATCGAAATCCGGGCACCGGTTTTCCGCTTCCATGCGATGATCGCATCGACGCATTTTCGCGCCCACACGATATCGCCGATGAAATTGTCGCAGGCGAACTGGAACTGGGTCACGCCGAGGCTGAAATAGGCGTCCAGTTCCTCGATGATCAGCCCGACATCCTTGTTGTGAGACCGGTTGTTTCCGGGCAAAACCCGGATATCACAGAACTCGCAGAGGAACGGGCAGCCGCG
>CALGIA010000242.1 GCA_937916005.1 uncultured Rhodospirillaceae bacterium | reverse complement strand
AGCAGGTCATCGGCGAGCGCCTGTTCGCCGCCAAACAGATGGGCGCAGCCGGTGATATCGAGCCAGAGTCCGTTCCCCGCGCCGGTTATATCCGGCGTGGTTTCCTCCGTTGAGGACCCCTCCGTTGAAGACCTCTCCGTTGAGGACCAGGGGCTGTAGCGGGCGCACCAGCCGGCAAGCCGGGTCAGGGCCTGGGCGTCGCCCGCCGGATCGGCCGGCGCGGTGTCCAGGCTCGGCAGGATCGCGCGCGCATCGGCCAGCGCCATGCCGGGCGCCATGCCCGCATGCAGGGCGGGCAGGTTGACCACGGCCAGGCACAGCCCGCCGCGCGCCTGCGCCTCGATCACCGTGGCGAGCGGCCTATCCCGCCATTCGGGACGGGCGCGGCACAGCCGGTCCGTCGCGAAATGGGGCAGCCAGAGTGAAACCACCCGTCTCATCGCGCCATTCCACTTCCCATGTGTGTCCGCGGCCGCCCCGGCAGCGGAACATGTCGGCCCGCCAACCCGCCGCGCCCAGCCCCGGTTCCTGATTTTCTCCCCCATAAGCTTCCGGGCGCGCGCCGATGCGCCAGCGGGTCAGGGCGGCGCTGGGCGTGGGGGCGGCGTTTTGCGGGCGCAGCAACAAAGCGGCGACATTGCCTTCCTCGGCGGCGAGCTGCAGCCGGCGGCTCGCGGTCAGCGAAATCCCGTCCAGCTCGCCGACCACCGCGGCCAGACGCCCCGAGCGCAGGCCTTCCTCCATGGCCCACAACACATCCCCATCGCGCGTCGTGCGCACCGCGATCAAATATTCGGGGGCAAGCCGGAATCGGGCGAGCCCGGGCGCGTACAGCCCGCCGGCATCCAGCGTGCGCTCGCCTTCGCACCAGAGCACCGGCCCGGGTGGCCCCGGCGGTCCGGACGATTCCGGGCGTTCTTTCAGGAACAGGGCGGCCAGCGCCGCGCAGAATCCGGTCGCCGCACCCGCATCATCCACATCGGCGGCGAAGATTTCGTGCAGCGCGCCGCGCGGCAGCCCACCCCAGGGCAGGCGTGAATCCATGTCGGGAATACCAAGAGACAGCGCCGGTCCGCCCGTGCGTGGTTCTCCCGCGCCCCAGCTCTCAAGCGCATGTATCCGGTCGCGCAGCTTTTCCAGCCCTGCCGGCAGGGGTCGGGAAGAGGCGGAGCGTGGAGGGCTCATCAGGCGATCCTGCTGTTGTTTGGTCAAAAAAGCCGCCATGGCGGTGTTGGAACCGGCGGGATTTGCCCCGTCGCTTTTTAAATGTTCTCTATTTGTTCCAATTTTACGGAGTGATCCAAAAGAGTCAAGCGCGCAGATGCCGGCCGCGCTCATATCGAGTGCGGCGGCTGCGGCGGATTGTCTTTTGGTGATAATTCCGCAAGATCGGCGCGGAATTCTGGTGTATGAGGGGTACTGGAAAAATATACGCCTTGGAAAGTCGCCCCGATGAGTACGCTTTCGTCCCTGCTGCCGCCGATTGCACAGCCCCGGCTTGAGATCGGCGATCCCATGCCGGAACTGGACTGGATCAACCAGCGCAATGAGCCGGTTTCGCTCTATACGGATACCACCTGCGGGCGGGCGACGGTGCTGCTGATCTGCCGCTCCACCATCTCCATCGCCGGCCAGATCGCGGAGCTGCGAGACAGCTTCGACCGGTTCAAGCCGTTCGACGCCCAGGTTTTCGTGGTCTCAACCGATATGCCGGCGATCAACCAGGCGGCGGTCCAGGCAATGGAACTGCCGTTTGACGTGCTGTACGACCCGACCCTGTCCGCCGGGCGCGGCTTTGGGCTGGAACAGTCGGGCGCGATGACGGGCGGCGGAACCGTGGGCATGGGCGCCATGGGTATGGGGGCCCAGGGCATGGCAACTATGGGCGGCGTGATGCCCGCCATGGCGACACGGCCCTGGTGCGCCGTGGTGCTCAACCCCAATGTCAGAATTCTTCATGCGGTCACCCCGGAAGCGGGTAAATCGGCGGCCGCCGGCGCGCTCGAATTTCTGGCCGCCTACCCGTCGCCGGGACGCGAGGAAATTCTCGTTTCCCACGCGCCCGTGCTGATCATTCCGAAGGTGCTGGAGCCCGATCTCTGCGCCCGGCTGGTCGAACTGCACCAGACCGGCGACCAGTATGAAGGCGGTTTGACCAACGTCCAGGACGGGGATTACGTGATCAGGCGCGAGATCAAGACGCGCCAGGATATCGGCGTGCCCGACGGCGATGCCGAAGCCCAGCGCATCTACGCCAATTTCCGCAAGCGCGTGTTTCCGGAAATCTTCAAGGCGTTCCGCTATCGGGTGACCCGGGCGGAAACCATGCGGGTCGGCTGTTATATCGCCTCCGACGGCGGAAAATTCGAACCCCATCGCGACGACAATACGCCGGCAACGGGCCATCGTCGCTTTGGCTTCACCATCAATCTGAACGCCGGGGAGTATGAGGGCAGCCAGCTGCAATTTCCCGAATACGGTCCGCAGCTTTACGCGCCCGTGACTGGCGACATGGTGGTGTTCTCTGTTTCGCTGCTGCATGAGGTCATGCCCGTGACCAAAGGCCGGCGCTACGGCCTGTTCGGGTTTCTGTTCGGGGAGGAAGAGGAAGCCCGGCGCAAACAGCGCAACCCCAGCTTCGATTCCCTGAACGTTGATGTCCCTTCCGGCTCTCACCATGTTGGACGTGGCACCAGCTAGACTGAATTCATGACTGATCAAAAACATCCGGGCGCATATCGCGACCCTCTGGCCGCCATACGGGACCGCGTGGCGGACCGGATCGAACAGGGCTGGTTCCGCCATTCGATCCTGGCGCTGATCGTGCTCAACGGCATTACCCTCGGGTTTGAAACCTCGCCCGCCATCATGGCCGCTGCGGGGGACTGGCTTCATCTGTTCGACCGGGTGGTGATGACCGTTTTCGTGGTTGAGATCCTGCTGCGGCTGTTCGCCCACGGGACGCGTTTTTTCCGCGATCCATGGAGCGTGTTTGATTTCCTCATCGTGGCCATCGCGCTGAGCCCGACCGGTGAAGGCTTCACCGTGCTGCGCGCGCTCCGCATATTGCGGGCGCTGCGGCTGGTGTCCGCCGTGCCGCGCATGCGCCGGGTGGTGGGCGCGTTGCTGCACGCCGTGCCCGGCATCGGCGCCGTGGCCGCGCTGCTGCTGCTGATCTTCTATGTCTTCGCGGTGATCGCGACCAATCTGTTCGGCGCGGCCTTCCCGGTCTGGTTCGGCACC
>CALGIA010000241.1 GCA_937916005.1 uncultured Rhodospirillaceae bacterium | reverse complement strand
CCAGTCAAGTGCGCTACCAGGCTGCGCCACGCTCCGACACATTAAAGATGCCGGGATGGGTTATTCCGGCAGGCGCAATCTACGCCCGAATGTCGTGGGAAACAACGCCTCCAATGGTGAAATCAGACGAATTTAGCCTTGCCGCGCGAGCCTTGCCGCAGGAGTCGGGGTGCAGCAGAGCGGCAATCACCCAAGTTCGCTCTTCAGGAGCGCGCGGAGGTCTTCCAGCTCGGCCAGAACCGAGCGCAGTTCCTTTTCCTTATCGGCGCCTTGCCTGGCGCCTGTGCCGGGGCCAAGGTCCCCATCCCTGACCGCGCCCGGGACCCAGTCCGGCGTCGAGGCCGGCGGGACTGCCGTTGCCGCGGTGGTCGGGCCGATAGACTTTACGCCGCCTTCGCGCAGCAGCTTCTGGACGCCCTTGATCGTGTAGCCTTCGGTATAGAGGAGTTCGCGGATGCCGCGTAACAAATCAATATCTTCCGGCCGGTAGTAACGCCGCCCGCCGCCCCGCTTCAGCGGTTTGATCTGGGCGAACTTGGTTTCCCAGAACCGCAGCACATGGGGCGGAACATCAAGCTCGCCGGCGACTTCGCTGATGGTGCGAAACGCCGATGCTGATTTTCCATTACGCCGATCCGGCGAGCGCAGGTTTGCTGCTTCGGCCATGATCTAGCTATCCAGCTCGTTGGGGGAACCGGCCGCATTCTGGCCCTTGTTTATAAGATCTTTCAAAACATTGGATGCGCGGAACACCAGAACCCGCCGCGGAAAAATCGGCACCTCTTGCCCGGTTTTTGGATTGCGTCCGATACGTTGCCCCTTCTGGCGCACCGCAAAGCTGCCGAAAGAAGATATCTTTACGGGTTCGCCGCGGGTCAGCGTATCTGAAATTTCCTTGAGGACGGATTCAACGAGATCCGAAGACTCGTTTCTGGACAATCCCACTTCCTGATACACCGCCTCGCTAAGCTGTGCGCGCGTGACGGTCTTCGCCATGATGAGATCCCCCTTTGTTATGACTTAAACCGTAAACTCAGGAAAGAACGCAGTCAATAACAGGGAGCTAACTGATATGCCTAAAGTGACGCATCTATCAATATTTTTGCAACAGGATTGATTCAGAAGCCGGGAAAGATACCGAATGGGGGTGCTCTACCAGCGGATCAGGCTGGCGCCCCAGGTAAAGCCGCCGCCCATGGCTTCCAGGACAACGAGCTGGCCCTGCCGCAGACGGCCGTCGCCATGGGCCTCGGCAATCGCCAGCGGAATGGAAGCCGCCGATGTATTGGCGTGGCGATCAACGGTGACCACTACTTTTTCCAACGGGACGCCGAGCCGGGCTGCGGTACTCTTGAGAATTCTCATATTGGCCTGATGGGGCACCAGCCAATCAACCTCATCGGCGGAAACTCCGCTGCCAAGAAGAACTTCATCCACTACGTCGGCCAGATTGGTCACTGCGTGTTTGAAAACTTCCTTACCGGCCATTTTGAGATGACCGACGGCGCCGGTGCTCGACGGCCCGCCATCGACGTATAGAAGGTCATGATACTGGCCATCGGAATGAATTTTATTGGCCAGAATTCCCCGATCCGCATTCGTGCCCTCGCCTTCCTCGGCGCGCAGCACCACGGCGCCCGCGCCATCGCCGAACAACACGCAGGTTGTCCGGTCGGACCAATCGAGAATGCGGGAAAATGTCTCCGCGCCGATGACCAGGGCGGTCCTGGCCTGCCCGAGCCGAATAAAATTATCGGCCACATTCAGCGCGTAAACAAACCCGGAGCAGACGGCCTGTACATCAAAGGCCGCGCCGCCTTTCATGCCGATGGCATGTTGCACGGTGGTCGCGGTCGCGGGAAAGGTTTCGTCGGGCGTTGCGGTCGCCAGCACGATGATGTCGATTTCTTCCGGCGCAATTCCGGCATCGGCCAGCGCGGCGCGTCCCGCTTCCAACGCCAGATCCGACGTCAATTCACCCTTGGCCGCAATGTGACGCTGGCGAATTCCGGTCCGCTTGACGATCCATTCATCGGTGGTATCGACCGTACCGGCAAGTTCCTGATTTGTGAGAACCCGCTCCGGCAGATAGGCGCCGCAGCCGGCAATAACGGACCGAATGATCATCCGGAAACGGCCGCGTGTGCTTTGACTGTCTCGGCGGCGCCGTGATTGGCAAGCTCTTCTATGATCTTGTCATTCAGGTTATTGCTCGCCATGTCGATCGCAACGCCGATGGCGTTGGCGAAGCCGAAGGCATCCGTGCCGCCATGGCTTTTGACCACGATGCCATTGAGCCCGACGAACATGGCTCCGTTATAGCGCCGCGGGTCGAGCCGGGCGCGCAGCTTGTTCAGCCCCCGGCGGGCGAGCACGTATCCCAGGCGCGAAGCCAGGGAGCTCTTGAACGCGTTGCGCAGATAGTCGGAATAGAGCCGAACCGTTCCCTCCAGGGTTTTCAGGGCGATGTTCCCGCTGAAACCGTCCGCGACGATAACGTCGACCGATCCTTTGCCGATGTCATCCCCCTCGACAAAGCCATGAAAAGAAATTGGATAGGTGGTTTCGCTCAATATCGTGGCGGCCTGACGGACGGCGCTGTTGCCCTTGACCTGCTCGGTCCCAACATTGAGCAACCCGACGGTGGGGTTGAGGACGCCCAGCACGGCGCGGGAGAATATTCCCCCCATGACCGCGAACTGGATCAAATTGTCGGCGTCGCAATCCACGTTGGCGCCAAGGTCAAGCATGACGAGTTCATTGCGCAGCGTTGGAAACACACCGGCGATCGCGGGGCGGTCAATCCCGGGCAGCATGCGGAGCCCCAGCTTGGCCATCGCCATCAGCGCGCCCGTGTTGCCGGCCGACACGACGCCGGCGGCCTTTCCCTGGCGCACGGAATCGATTGCCATCTGCATGCTGGACCCCTTGCCCTGACGGACTGCCAGGGAGGGTTTCGCTTCGTTGGTGATAACTTTGTCGGTATGCACAATCGTGCACGCCCCGACCAGCGCCGGCATTTTTTTCAGCAGCGGCTGGATCTTGTTTTCGTCGCCAAAAACCAGAAAATGCACGTCGGGAAAACGCCGCCTTGCGATATTGGCGCCTTTGATGACAATACCCGGTGCGTTATCGCCACCCATCGCATCAAGGGCAATGGTCAGGGGTTCGCTCAAAGATAGCCCCTTTTCAAGATATTCGGGCCGGTCTTAGCCACCCGCGGCTTCAACCACTTCGCGATCACTATAATGCCCACATGCCTGACAAATATGATGAGGCCTTTTCAACTCGCCGCAATTGGCGCATTCGACATATGCCGACGCAGATAAGGCATGGTGAGAACGCCGCATGTTACGGCGCGACTTGGATGTCTTTTTCTTAGGAACTGCCATGGAAACCCATCTTAACTCGAGATAATACGCAGATATGTGGATACTTACCGAAATTCGCCCGATTGAGCAAGCTTGAACACACTATATCTTATTATGCTTTTGAATTAATGCTCCAAGCCCGGCAAATGGCCGTTCCGGCGCTGGACCATCCTGGGCATCGGCGCCATCCGGTCCGATCATGGGAGCCGTCGCGGCGCGCGGATACGGGTTGAGAGAAAGGGCCATTTCCACGGCCACAACTTCACCAATATCAAGGGAATCGCCGGTTAAGGGCTCTATATCCCGATCACTATCGAATTCAGGGGCATCGGGCGGGAGATCTTCAAAACCGGGCTGAAAAACCATATCAAGGTCGATTTCAACGTCCTCATCCACCGGATCCAGCGTCGCCACACAGGTTTGCGTCACCTGCGCCAAGATCTTGCCGCTCAGCCGCACGGCGCCACGGGAGCGCCGGTCGAGGCGCAACTTCGCATTCAGACCGCTCAACCGCGCCAGGTTGAAGCGTTCGGCCAATTTGGCGCATTCCACCTCATTGGCGGAAATCTCGAAATCAGCGCCGTCCTGGGGCAAATTCTGTACGTTAACGATGTAGGAGAACTCGGGAACCGGCAAAGACATGCTGGCAAACCTTATATTTCAATATATTTCAACCCGGCCATCCAATAGCCGGCTCATTCATATAGGACCGGAATCAGGTCCACGCCAGCGAAAGAATCATCCCGGCAGTGGTCCGGCAATACCGGCATTTCAGGCGTCGGCGGGATCACCGAATACGACCCGACCGGACATCAAATCCGCGCCCGATTGCCGCTCCAGCCCCTGCGTTTCCCGGCGTATATATGCCGCCATGGCGGCAATATGGGCTGGATCGCCCTGGATGGTGCCATAGAGGTTACGCGCCAATGCATCTTCCAATTCGCCGGCCGGGCCCGACAGGCCGCGCTCATAGGCCGCGACACGGCCATAGAACGACGTGGCCATGGCTTTTACCCTCCGGGCCACGCCAAGATCACCCGCCCCCATTTCTCGCAGAGAGCGGTCCATATCGGCAAACATCGTGTCGAAAAACACCTGCGGCAGATTGTCGACTTTCCCCTTTTCCTCTTTCAAACGCCTGAGCAGCAGAAAAGCATGCACGACGATCATATCGAACCGCCCATCCACAGTGTCGGGAACGCCTGATTTTTCGAAAAATTCGGGCCGCCGCGATTGTGCGACCACCGCGCCATACAGGGCCATGGCCGCCCCCCCTTCGGGAGGATTTCGAAACAGCCCCAGAAACGCCATGAATTACATGCTCCATGTTATTAGATGACCGATTGACAGGGAAATCCGCTATGGTCAAATTGGCTCGGGATGATCCAAAAATCTCCGGGCGACATCGCGGCATTACGCGGTGATGCCCCGGCTGGCGTCAACAGAATTCGGCAATGAATGCCGATCCATGAGATGTGAATGGCAGGACTTTTGTGAACAAATCGAAACTTGAATTTTTTGGGCGTATTGCGTCTCCACTGACCGCCCTGTTTCTGGCCGGCGCGGTTACAGGCTGCAGCGGGGTTAATGATACACGCGGCAATTTACCCTTGGCGGAGGTGGTGGATGAAATCAAACCAGGTCAGCATACCCGGCGTGAAATCTTGAGCATGCTGGGGTCTCCATCGACCCGGGCGACCTTCGAAACACAGGAAACCTGGTACTATATCGGTAAAAAAACCGAAACGCTGGCCTTTTTCAAACCCAAGATTCTGGAGCGCAAGATTCTGGTGATCCAGTTCGACAAAAAGGGCGTGGTCAAGAATATTCAGAAAATGGACGCCTCGAACGGCAAGCACATCTCTCTGGTCGAACGCGTCACCCCGACCAAGGGCAAGGAACTCAACGTGCTGCAGCAAATTCTGGGCAATGTGGGGCGCTTCGGAAAACCCAAGAACGAAGAACAGTAACCGCCCGCTGAAAAAGAAATCCAGGCCGCAAAAGAAAACCCCCGGACGTCGCCGTCCGGGGGTTTTTATGCACGGTTTATTATTCCGCGGTATTAGCCGGCGAGAACAGCCAGCAACAGGATCGCGACGATATTGATGATCTTGATCATCGGGTTGATCGCGGGTCCCGCAGTATCCTTGTAGGGGTCGCCGACGGTATCGCCCGTGATGGCGGCCATATGGGAGTCCGAGCCCTTGCCGCCATGATGGCCGTCTTCGATATACTTCTTGGCGTTATCCCATGCGCCCCCGCCCGACGTCATGGAAATGGCGACGAACACCCCCGTGACAATGGTGCCAAGCAGCATCGCGCCCAATGTTGTGAAGGCGGCGGCTTGTCCGCCGATCCATAACATCACGTAATACAGCACGATCGGCGCAAGCACCGGGAGCAGCGACGGCACGATCATCTCGCGGATCGCGGACTTGGTCAGCAAATCGACCGCCCGGCCATATTCCGGCTTGGCGGTGCCGTCCATAATGCCCGGGATTTCCTTGAACTGACGGCGAACCTCGATCACCACGGCGGCTGCCGCGCGACCCACGGCCATCATGCCGAGCGCCCCGAACAGATAAGGCAACATGCCGCCGATAAACAACCCGACCACGACATAGGGGTCGGATAGCTGGAAAGTCAGCTGTTTGGCCAGTTGCGGGTAGTAGTAGTGAAGGTCCTGGGTATAGGCCGCAAACAACACCAGCGCCGCCAACGCCGCCGACCCAATGGCATAACCCTTGGTCACGGCTTTGGTGGTATTGCCCACCGCGTCGAGCAGATCGGTATGCTTGCGGACTTCTTCGGGAAGATCGGCCATCTCGGCGATGCCACCGGCATTATCGGTCACCGGGCCATAAGCGTCGAGAGCCACCACCATGCCGGCCAATGCCAACATGGTCGTCGCCGCCACCGCGATGCCGAACAATCCGGCCGAAGAATAAGCGACCAGTATACCGGCGCAAATAATGATGATGGGAATCGCCGTTGCCTCCATCGACACCGCCAGTCCCTGGATCACATTGGTCCCATGGCCGGTTTCCGATGCTTTGGCAATGCTGCGCACCGGCCGGTATTCGGTGGACGTGTAGTATTCCGTAATCCACACCAGCAATCCGGTTACAATCAGGCCGGTCAGGGCGCAATAGAGCAAATGACGCGCCTGAACGGTTTCCGCGCCAATTTTGATTTCCGCGGAAAAGCTGCCGAACATCTGATAGATCGCCACGGCGATCAGAACCCCGGCGATCACCGCGGAGGCGACAAAACCCTTATAGAGCGCCGCCATCACATTGTTGTTCGGACCAAGCCGGACAAAGAACGTGCCGGCGACGGAGCCGATAATGCTCATCCCGCCGATCACGAGCGGCAATGAAAGCATGGTTTGCTGCATCGGACCGGTAAAAAAGATCGCGGCAAGCAGCATGGTCGCGACAATGGTCACGGCATAGGTTTCAAACAAGTCAGCGGCCATGCCGGCGCAATCGCCGACATTGTCACCCACGTTATCGGCAATCACCGCCGCGTTGCGGGGATCATCTTCCGGGATGCCGGCTTCGATCTTTCCGACCAGGTCCGCGCCGACATCGGCGCCTTTGGTGAAGATACCGCCGCCGAGGCGCGCGAAGATCGAAATCAGCGAGGCGCCGAAACCGAGCGCCACGAGAGCCTCGAGAATATGGCGCATGCCTTTGGGTGTGCTTGCATCGAAGACATGCAGCAGAATATCGTAATAAACGGTCACCCCGAGCAATCCAAGGCCGACAACCAGCATCCCGGTTACCGCGCCGGATTTGAAGGCGACATCGAGCGCCGGTTTAATGCCGCCGGTCCGCGCCGCATCGGCGGTCCGCACATTGGCCTGAACCGACACATTCATGCCGGCATACCCGGCAATGCCCGAAAGAATGGCGCCGATGAAATACCCGATCGCCACATAGATGTTCAGCAATGCACCGAGAATGACGCCGATTATCACCCCGACCACCGCGATTGTGAGATATTGCCGGTTGAGATAGGCACGCGCGCCTTCCTGAATCGCCGCCGCGATTTCAGCCATGCGTTCATTGCCGGCGCTCGACGCCAAAATCACGCGAATGGCGTAGATGCCGTAGAGAAGCGCAAGCGCGCCACAGGCGATCACGATCCAATAAGTCGAAGCCATCATGGATAAAAGTCCTTTTTCGTATCCAGAATTTATCCTCGTCCGCCAGCGCGCCGGTTTCAGTCACGCACAGGCAATCCGAGGAAGAAGGAGGAAAACCGCGCGGAACATGCCAGAAGAGCGCGCGCGACGCAATATGTTGTAGGGACTCAATCCCGAATCATCGCCCGGATCATGGCCCGAATCATGGGCCGGAATCATCGAAAAGAGCAATATTTGATGTTTTTCGGGCAGTTTGAGTCGGTAGAAGGACTAGGGTCTGGGACCCACCATCAACTGATGCACCTTGATCGATTTGACCATGTCGCCTCCGAGCTTTTTGACCAAGGGGAACAGCTTGCGTTCCAGGTAATTTTTTGACGGAATCCGCGGCGTTGCCGTACGAAACATAATCAGTTTGAAAAGCGATTGATAAATTGCATCCCGAAATTTGGGGGCCAGGCGCCTCAATTCATCGCGATCTTTGTCATCGAACAGGCCGAGCGCCAGAACCAGGGTGAGTTGTTGATCGTAGTCACGGCCTTCGATGATCGGAATGACGAACGGCAACATGGAATAATATTCAGTGGCCGATAAAGTACCGTCCGGACTATCAAGAACCGGCTTTCGCGCGCGCGCATCGCCACCCGGCAACACGGCGCCGGCAACGACCGTAACGGCCGCAAGCATGACTGTGGCGCAAATTCTGATAAATTGTTTACGGATCACCGGCAACGCCCTTCCATCACGATCTTCAGGGGCCATTTTGCCTGAAATTGTTAAAGGAGGTGTTTAAGACCCGCAGGAGCTTAATATTATCTAATATCTTCAAAAATGTTTGTAACCTATTGTTTTAAAGTCTATTTGAATATTTTTTTCGTCCAAAACAGCCACCGCTTCCGTGTCAGTGACATGTCCTATGCAGGTAATCGGGACACCGGCCGCCAGCGCCACGGATTCAACGGCTTCCGCGGATTCCGGATCGGCGGTAAAAGCCAATTCATAATCATCGCCCCCGGTCAGGATGATTTGCACGGCGGACGGGTCGCGCGCCACCGCTTCGACCGCTTCAGTGCTCAACGGCACGCGGGCCCACTCCACGCGCGCGCCGACCCCCGATGTTTCGCAGATATGTCCCAGATCCGCGACCAACCCGTCGGATATATCCGTCATCGCGGTCGCAAGGCCGCGCAGGGCCGGCCCAAGGGTCACGCGCGGGCGCGGCAGGCGGTAGCGATCGGCAAGCTCCGCCGCGGCTTTCCCCGACAGGCCGGATATCTCCCCCGTCAGGAGCCGCACGCCGAGCGCCGCATCACCGATTGTCCCCGAGACATAAATCAGATCACCGGCACGCGCGGTTGACCGTCTTATTTCCGCTCCATCGGGAACTTCCCCAATGGCGGTCAGGGTCAATGTTACCGGACCCGGCGTCGCCGTGGTGTCGCCGCCCAAAAGCGTAACGCCGAATTCGTCCTGATCGGCTTTGAGCCCGGCGGCGAATTCCGCGATCCAGCTCTCGCCAATCCCGGCGGACAGGCTGAAAGCCAGCAAATAATATCTCGGAACGGCGCCCATTGATGCGATGTCGGACAGGTTGACGCGCAACAGCTTGCGGGCGATCAGCCCGGGCGGATCATCGGCCAGGAAATGAACGCCCTGGATCATGGTATCGGTGGTGATGACGTGATGATGCCCGGACGGCGGCTTAGCCAGGGCGGCGTCGTCGGTCAGGCCGAGCGCGCCCGGAGCGTTCGCGGCCAACGGCGCGAAATATCGCGCGATGAGCTCAAACTCACTTGGCGGCGGGCGGTCGGTCATCAGCTACCGTCCCCGCGGCTCCGCCGCCGAATTCGTTCGGGCGTAGACCGCGCGCCAGCTTGTCGAGAACCCCATTGACCATGCCCGGCTCCGACCCGCCGTAAAAGGCCTGGGCCAGCTCGACATATTCATTGATCACTACCCGCGCCGGCACGTTGGCGCGCGCGGTGAGTTCATAGACACCGGCGCGCATGATACAGCGCAGCACATGTTCTATCCGCGCCACCGACCAGTCATCGGAAAGCGCCGACCCCAGCATGTCGTCCAGCTCCGCCAGGCGCCCATGAACCCCGCGCACAATTTCAGTCATCAATTCGGTCTTCGGCGGAACGGCGGAATCGCCTTCGGGCGCATCGATTTCGCCCTCACGGCGGTTTTCGAGGAACTGAAGCACCACTTCATCGGCGGAATCGCCTGAGAGTTCGATTTGATACAATGCCTGAACGGCCGCCAAACGTGCGGCGCTTTGCCGTGGCGCGCCGGATTTACGGCTCTTGCTCTTGCCCTTCGGCTCGGTTTTCTGTTCTGGGTCTGGCGCCGGACTCATCTTGGGTATAGATGAAAGTTCCGCTTCAGCTCGACCATCGCCAGACAGGCGCGCGCCGCGGCGCCGCCCCGGTCATGCTGATCGGAACTGGCGCGCGCCATGGCCTGTTTCCGATTTTCGCAGGTCAGAATACCATAACCCATGGCAAGCGTGTTCTTCAAAGCGAGATCCTGAAGCCCGCGCGCGCTCTCGGCGCAGACATAATCATAATGGGACGTCTCGCCACGGATGACGCAGCCGAGCGCGATATATCCATCGAACCGACGCCGCGCCGTATAGAAATCCATCGAACGCACGGCAAACTGGATCGCCGCCGGCAGTTCGAATGTTCCCGGCACCTGGAAACGCTCATAGGTGGCGCTTGCGTCTTCCAGGACTTTAATGGCGCTTTCCATGAGAGCATCGCCGATTTCCTCATAAAACCGGGCTTCGACAATCATGATATGCGGCGTGTCGAGCGCCATGTCACCAATTCTCCACGG
>CALGIA010000240.1 GCA_937916005.1 uncultured Rhodospirillaceae bacterium | reverse complement strand
GTCGACATGACGGCGGCGGCCAATCACGGCAAATTTCCCGCGCGGCCCGATGTGGGGCTGATCACCATTTCCGGCGGGGTCGGCGTACTGATGGCCGACGCCGCCACCAATTTGGGGCTGCGCGTGCCGCCCATGCCCAAGGCGGGGCAGAAAAAACTGCTCGATCTGGAACCGCTGGCCACCGCGCGCAACCCCATCGACACCGCCGCCATGGGCATGCGCGACATGTCCATGACGGCGCGCTATGTGGAAATCGCCCTGGAAGACGGCGGTTATCCGACCGTTATCGTGTTTGTCAGCCATCTCGGCATGGTGGAGCGGCATTACGGCGATCTCAAGGCGGCGCTCGCGCCGGTGCGCGCGAAATTTCCCGACCGGATCATCGTGCTGGTGATTACCGCATCGCCGGAAACCCGGAAATCCCTGGAGGCCGACGGCTACATGGTCTGTGAAGACCCGACACAGGCGGTCGAAAGCATCGCGGCATTGTGGCGGATTGGAAACGGGTTCCCGCGCGGGAAGGGATGAAATAACATTCTTGATTTGGCACATAACATCTGAAAAGGGAGAACTACCTTGGTTGCACGGAAAGAACTTGAATGCGTTATCGCCGAAACCGACGGCGAGGGCATTACCTGGGTCACGCTGAACCGGCCCGAAAAACGCAATGCCATGAGCCCGCAGCTTCACTATGACATGGAAGAAGTCATGATGGAGGTGGAGGTCGACCCGGACACAAAGGTGATCGTCCTCACCGGGGCCGGCAACAGCTGGTCGGCCGGGATGGATCTGCGGGATTATTTCCGCGCCACCGACGGCAATCCGGGCGAACAATTCCGGTCGTTTACCGCCAATCGTCACTGGAGCTGGGACATTCTGTCCAATTCACGCAAACCCACCATCGCCATGGTCAACGGTTACTGCTTCGGCGGCGCGTTCATCCCGCTCTGCGCCTGCGATATCGTGGTCACGGATCAGGATGCGATCTATGGGCTGTCCGAGATCAATTGGGGGATTCTGCCGGGCGGGATCGTGTCGAAGGTGATCGTCGACGTGATGTCACATCGGGACGCGCTGTTCTATGCCATGACAGGGCGCACATTCGACGGCGCGAAGGCGGTCGAGATGAAGCTGGCCAATATCGCCGTGCCCGGCGACAAGCTGCGCGACGAAACAATCGCCCTGGCAAGGGAGTTGATGGAAAAGAACCCGACCGTTCTGGCCTACACCAAACAGGCCGTGCGCGCAGTGGAAGGCATGGACACCAACCTGGCCTATGAATATCTCCGCGCCAAAAGCCAGGCGCTGCAATTCGTCGACCAGGCCGGCACCCGCGAACACGGCATGACCGAGTTTCTCGACAAAAAAACCTATCGGCCCGGTTTCTCGGCCGTGAAAGTCACAAAAGACTGAGCTGTAAGAAAACACCGGGACGGGTGGGGGCGCCCGCCCCGGTGAGGCATGCGGAACCATTGTTCCGCATCGGAGGCTCTCCGGATCAGTTTTTGCGGAATTCGTCCGGCATCAGCATCATTGAATCCTGATCCCCGGCCACGCTCATGTGGCATTCGTAACAGAATTTGACATTGGCCGAGCCGCTTCCGTTGGTTTTGCCCACGATCTTGCCGTTGGGCATCACCAGGGTATATTTCCAGTCGCCGCTGACCTTGTTGAAACCGCCGCCCATTTTCTCCATCAGGAAGAACGGTCCGGCGCCCGCGCGCCCCTTGGCGTTGACGGTAAAGCTGTCCTTGGCCAGCACGGCGCCCGGCGGCATGCGCCCGGCTTTTTCGAATTTGCCATAGGCCCTGGCCTTGCGGTTGGCGTAGTTGTTGACGAAGCGTCCACCATGGGTGCCGGAAATATAGGGCTGGTTGTTGTATGTCTTCCAGCCAGCATAGGACGCCGCGTCACGATCGCCCGATTTGCCGTAGCCGGATTTGAGCGCGGGCACCAGACAGTCATAGACGGCCTTTGCTTCCGCCCTAGTCAATTCGGGGGCGCCGCCGCCGGCCGCACAGGGATTGCACGGGTTCTTTGCGGCGCAGGGATTACACGGATTCTTCGCGGCGCACGGGTTGGCCGAGGCGCTCTGCAAACGGGGCACGACGCATTTGGAGCTCACCGAGCCGCCGGCGGCGCACGGGTTGCAGGGATTTTTTGCGCCACATGGGTTGCAAGGGTTGTTGGCGGCGCACGGGTTCTTGGCGGCGCATGGATTGCGTGCCGCACAGGGATTGCACGGGCTCGCGGCGATCTGCACGTCGCGGGTTTCAAGGCGTGGTTTGGCGATGGCGTTTGGTCCTGCCGCGGCAAGCAGCCCGGCGGCGACCATCATGGCCGGGATCACCGTGCCGGATTTGAGAGTTGATTTATAGGACGTCATGATTCCTCCTCATGTTTTTGATTTCCAGGTCACCTGACCAGCCGGTATCCGCCGGGTTCCGAAACCAGGATCACCGGTTGGGATGGCTTTTCTTCGATCTTCTGACGCAGGCGGTATATGTGGGTTTGCAGCGTGTGGGTCATCAGGGCCGCGTTGTAATCCCAGACCTCGCTATACAGGGTGTCGCAGGTCACCAGGGTGTCGCCGGCGCGGTACAGATATTTCAGGATCGCGCTTTCCTTGTCGCTGAGCGAAATGTCCCGGTCATCCGGATTGTGATGCAAAATTTTGGCTGACGGCCTAAAGATATAGGGCCCGACCGGGAACGCCGCGTCTTCGCTGAGTTCATATTGACGCAAATGCGCGCGCAACCGCGCCAGCAGAACGGCGACCTTGAATGGCTTGGTGACGTAATCATTGGCGCCCGAATCGAGCCCGAGGATGGTATCCGCCTCGCCGTCAAGTGCGGTCAGCATGATCACCGGCGTATGGTTACCCTTGCGGCGAAGTATGCGGCACACCTCGCGGCCATCCATGTCGGGCAAACCCACATCAAGCAGCACCGCATCGAAATTATCATCGTCCAGGGCTTCCAGCGCGCCGGAGCCGGTTTCGGCCTGGGATGTTTCGAACTCCTCATGCAGTTCAAGCTGATCGGCAAGCGCCATGCGCAGCGGCGCGTCGTCATCGACCAGCAATATTTTCTTCAGCGCTGTCGCCATCATCGATTCCCTCACTCATGTATATGAGCCCCGGGAACAGGCTAGGCGCGGAACGGCCCGGACGGAATTCACGTCCGTTCACATAAACGAGAGAACGCGCGAGCCGGCCCTGCGCGATGCCCTGGGTGAGATGGCCAATATTGACCGGCGAAAAACCCGCTTCGGGCTTCCCCGGCTGCCTGTCTTGGGCTAGCATCAAGCCCTGAGTGGTGAGGCACGGAAAAAATCACCGGCTGAAATTGGCCGGATTTGGGATCAACACACATGGATTCAACACTGGGGAAAACCAAAATGAAGAAATTAGTCATTGGCGCCATCATTGGCGCCGTGGGGCTGGGCGCGCCGCTGGCGTCCGCGGACGCAGCCAATCTTCGCTTGCTGACGAGCTGGAACCGGGACAACTGGCCGACCTATGCGGTGCTCGACAATTTCGTCAAGAACGTGTCCGCGATCGGCGGCGGCAAGGTTTCAATCTCCATTACCGGCAAGGAAGTCGTGCCGCCCTTCGAGCAGCTCCAGCCCGTGGTCGCGGGCGTGTTCGATATGCTGTTTTCCCACGGCGTCTATCATGGCGGCAGCAAGGGCATTGCGCTGGCCGCCGATGCGATCGATCCGGACATTAAAAAGCGCCGCAGTTCGGGAGTCTGGGACTTCATTGATGCCTATTACCAGAAAAACAACAACGTCAAACTGATCGCCCTGTCGCCGGGCAGCAACAAGGGATACCACATCTTCCTGAAAAAACCGCTGACGGCGCAGAATGATTTCAAGGGACGCAAGATTCGCGGCACCAAGACCTATCACGGCGTTATCCGTCTGTTGGGCGGATCGCCGGTGGTGCTGCCGGGCGGCCAGATTTACACCGCGCTGCAGAAAGGCGTGATCGACGGCGCCGCATGGCCGGCTGCCGGCATGCTGTCCATGAAGCATTTCGAGGTCGCCAAGTACCGCGTCCGCCCCACCTTCGGCACGTCGAACCTGGTCTTCCTGGCCAATCTCGACAAATTCAAGAAGCTGTCCCAAACGGATCAGAAGGTGCTGCTTGACGCCGGGCTGAAGACCGAAATGGAAATGCCGGCAATCGGCGACAAGATCCAGGCCGAAGAAGACGCCAAGCTGGACAAGATGGGCCTGAAATATACCAGGCTCTCGCCCGCGACCTACAAGCAGGTGAAGGCGACCTGGAATTCCAGCCTCTGGGATGTCGCCAACCAGTGCTGCGGCGATGGCGCCGGCAAGTTGCGGGCATTGGCGCAAAAAGCCGGGCTGACGAATTAGTCGCCGGCGAATATCGCGATAAAGCCGGGGGCGGAGCAGTGGGAACGGTTTTGAGCGCGTTGACGCGCGCCCATGATGGGCTGACGGATGTCAGCTTTCAGTTCTCCAAGCTCTGCCTCGGCATTATCGTATTCTCATACTGTTTCGAAGTGGTCTCGCGTTATTTTTTCAACGCGCCGACCTGGTGGGCGGACGAGGCGGTGTCCTATTCCCTGTCGATCGGCTGCTTTACCATGTTGCCGCACGTGACCCGCGTGAAGGGACATGTGGCGGTGACCCTGCTGGTCGATTTGCTGCCCGCGTCGCGCGCGCGGCCGATCTACTGGTTCATCTATCTGCTCGGTTTTCTCGCCTGCGGCTTTGCGGCGTGGATCAGCCTTGACGAAAATATCCGTCAGGTGGTCAAGGGCGTGCAGCTCATGAAGGTGGAGCCCCTGCCGAAAATATGGATTTCCGCCTGGATTACATACGGCTTCGCCAGTTCGGCGCTGTATTTCCTGCGCTTCCTCGATTATCGAAAAATAGTCCCAAGCGGGGAAACCGGGGGGCAGATATCGTGAAGCTGGGGAACGCCTGATGGAGTGGTGGGCGATCCTCACCGCCGGGTTATGCCTGCTGTTGGCGACCTTCATGACCGGCGCGCCGATTTTTGTCGCCTTTCTGTTGATCAATATCACGGGCGTGCTGATCGTGCTCGGCCAGCCCGGTTTCGGCATGGTCGCGAACTCGATTTTCGAGACCACCAACATTGCCGACCTGTCCGCTATCCCGCTATTCATCCTGGTGGGCGAGTTGCTGTTCCGGTCGGGCACCATCGATATCCTGTTCGAATCCGTGGACAAGCTGGTGGGAAAGGTTCGTGGGCGGCAATATGTGCTGTGCATCGCGCTGTCGACCATCTTCGGCGCGCTGTCGGGCGCCGCCATGGGGGTGGCGGCGATGATGGGCCGCACACTCTATCCGGGCATGACATCGCGGGGTTATGATTCCAAGCTGTCCATCGGCGCCATTCTGGCCGGCGCGTCGCTGGCCCCGATCATCCCGCCCAGCGTCCTGGTCATCATCATCGGCACGTTGGCCAATGTGTCCATCGCGGGGTTGCTGATCGCGGGCATCCTGCCGGGGCTCATGCTGTCGACCATGTTCCTGGTCTATACGCTGGGGCGGGTGCGCATGAATCCGGCGCTGTCCGGCGAGAATGACCGCGACGATGCGCCCCAGGCGACTTTCTGGGAAAAAATCCATGCGGTGGTCCGCGTGTCGCCCTTCGCCATCATCATCTTCTGCGTCATGGGGTTCATCCTGCTCGGCGTTGCGACGCCGTCGGAATCGGCGGCGACCGGCGTGCTCGGCGCGCTGGCGACGGCGGCCTATTACCGCAAGCTGAGCTTTAAAATGGTTTCCGAATCGCTTTATTCGGCGGCCTTTATCACCGCCATGATCCTGATCATCATGGCATCGTCAAAGATGTTCAGCCAGCTTCTGGCGTTCACCGGGTCGACCGGCCAACTCACCCAGGTGGTCACGACGCTCGATCTGTCGCCCTATGTGATGCTGTTCATCATGATGCTGATTCCGTTCATCCTGTGCATGTTCATCGACCAGATCGCGCTGATGCTGGTGATGATCCCGATCTATCAGCCGTTGCTGATCACTCTGGGATTCGACGAGATCTGGTTCTGGCTGTTGATGCTGCTGAACGTGACCGTCGGCGGGATAACGCCGCCCTTCGGCTATACCATGTTCGCATTCAAGGGGGCGGCGGCCGATGTGCCGCTGCGGGATATTTTTTCCGCCACCTGGCCGTTTGTCGGAATTTTCCTGGTCGGGATGCTGATCATCGCCATGTTCCCCGGTCTCGCCACATGGCTGCCGGCGTTTTTATAGACCGCTGGCTTACAAGCTAGCCGCGTGAATCCGTTTCAAAAATGCAATGACATGTTCATTGAAAAATTCCGACTCTTCGATATTCGGGCAATGGCCGCAATTTTCCAGCACATGCAGTTCGCAATCCGGAATGCGATCGCCGAGAATTTTTGCGTAGCCTTTCTCTCGCAGCCGGTCTTCGGCGCCCGCGATGATCATGGTCGGAAAAGCGATATTTTCGTATGGCGTTACATCGGCGGCGCCGAAGCCGGACGATTTCGCCGCAGCCGCGGGTGATTTGAAACGGGCCGCGGCGGCGCACTCCCAGGCGCCGGGCATTAGCGCCATTTCCTGCCGGCGCGCCACATAGTCCGCATCGTCGCCCCATTTTGGGTCATGCAGCATCGCCTTCAACAGGGCGGCCATGGCTTCGGGCGTGCCGTCATAGGATAAGAGCGTTTTTCGTTCTTCTGTTTCCGGCGTAAATCCGCCGCCGCTGGCCAATATCACCGACCGGATCGGGAAGATCACCGGCGGGTCGGCGGCGATGCGGGCGAGGTTGCTGCCGCCCATGGAATTTCCGATGAAATCGGCTTGCGCGATCCCCATGACTTCAAAAAACCGGCGCATGTGACCCCAGACCCGGTCCCGGGCATTGCCGAAATCATACAGCTTGTCGGTGCGGCCGAACCCCAGCCAGTCGGGCGCGACGACGCGGAAATGCTCGGCGAGCGCGGGGATGTTATGTTCCCAGCTGATTTCCGCCGCCCCGCCGAATTCACCGGAATGCAGCAGGACCACAACCGGCCCATCGCCTTCGTCCAGGTAATGGGTCCGGATGCCGTCGATTTCGACAAAGTGGCTGGCGAATTCCGTCATTGGTTCAGCGCCCGGATCTAGCGAACGAATTCCACGCCGAAATTGCCCAGATCGGCGAGATCCTTGTCGGGCAAGGCGGCGCGGGTTTCTTTCATCTGGTCGGCATCGTAGGACGCGGTCAGTTCCTTGAGCCTGGGATAGACCTCACGGGAGAACAGGGTCATGGAGCGTCGGGTCTGCTCCATGGTCAGGTGCCCCGCCTGGCCCATCATCAGCAAATGACCAAACCCGCCGGAATATTCATAGAATGCCTTGATCTGTTCATAGACCTGATCCGGCGTGCCGCAGAACATGTTGCCGCGCGCCATCTGGTCTTCCAGGGTGGCTTCCAGCGGAATGCCCGCCCCGCCCCGGCCGCCCTTGGCAATCTGCGCCGCCACCGCCGGCGGATGATATCCGGGCGGGTTGCTGTATTCCACGGGCACCTTGTTGGACGTCATATACCACAGCAGGGTTTCACCGCCCGCCTTGGCCTCTTCTTCGTCATCGGCCACATAGACCAGGGCGCAATAGGCCAGCCGGTCGATCGGCGCATCGCCGCCGTGCTTGGCGAGATAGCCCGCCCGGTACCCGTCGAAGATCGACCGTATGCGCGGATAGCCGGCCAGGAAGACCGCGCCGACATATTCATGCTCGGCCACGGGCACGGCGGTTCCGGCGCTGCCGATGGTCACCCAGACCGGGGGGTGGGGCTGCTGATAGGGCCGGGGCCAGATATTGACCTGGCGGGAATGAAACCAGCGCCCTTCGAAGTTGAACGGCCCGTCATGGGTGGTCCAGGCCTTGATGATCAGGTCATGGGCTTCCCACATCCGTTCAGTGCCGCGATAGGGCAGCACATTGGCCGGCGCGATTTCATAGGGGACGCCGCGCACGAAGCCGCATTCCAGCCGGCCGCGCGAGATCACGTCGATCATCGCCATTTCTTCCGCCGTGCGGGTCGGCCGGGGCAGGTTGGCCAGCGGATTGCCCAGCACCAGGATACGCGCGGTCTTGGTTTCCCGCGCCAGAATGCCCGCCATGATGGGAACCGACGGCACCACGCAGGTCGCGGTCTGATGATGCTCGTTGAGCATGAGCTCGAGCCCGAGATCTTCCGCCATCAACCACATGTCGAGGAACTGATGATAATTGTCGGCGCCCTGCACGGGGTCGTAATGCTGGTTGGGCAAATTGACCCGGATGGACCGATAGGTGTCCTGATCGGGCAACTGGGGATAGGCGTCTTCCGTAAAGAACCATGCTTTCATGACGCGGGACCTCTGATTTTATTATTGTGCGAATGACATGACATGCCCGACGAAGGCGTCCGGCTGTTCGACCTGGGGTGCGTGTCCGGCCTCGGGTATAACGATCATTTCGGCCCCCGGGATCATGCCGCAAAACGCCCTGCCATATGCCGGCGTCACCAGCCCGTCGCTTTCGCCCCAGATCAGCAATGTGGGCACATCGATGCGGTGCAGCCGGTGGGGCAGCTTCGGGTTATGCATGTAGGGTTGCCAGGTATAAAGACCCAGCGCGACCCGGTTGGATTGCATCATTTCCAAATCGGCATCCGCCATTTCCATCGGATTGGGGGCCTTGGACGGGTCATGCCAGGTCAGCCGGGCAAGTTCGTCCGGCGGGGTGGCGAAGACATCCGCGACATCGCGGTCCTCGCGCCCACCGATTTTCACGCCGACCGAATCCACCAAAATCAGTTTGGAAATGCGCGCGGTCGACATGACGGCGAGCTCGGTCGCCGCCCAGCCGCCCATGGAAAACCCCATCATGATGGCGTCGTCCAGATCAAGCGCATCCATCAAATCGCGATAAAGATAGACCAGGTCCTGCATGTCATCGAAATGTTCCGGAATGGGCGAGCCGTTGAAGCCCGGATGAACCGGCGCGATGACCTCAAAGGATTCCGCCAGCTTGTCGGCAAACGGCATTTCCGCGACGGGTCCGCCACCGCCATGAAGCATGAAAAGCTGCGGTCCCGATCCCTTGCGAACCACGTCAACCGTGGCGCCCCGCAATTCGATTTTAGGGGTATTTCCGGCCATTTTGATCAATGCCCTCCAACTTTATTATTAGATATCTTATCAATTGTACCGGCGATGGCCGGTTGATTGCAACGCCGGGGCAATGTCCGGATCAGGCCGTCTACAGGCTGTTGAGATACTGCGCGCGGAGTTCGGATTTTTGAATTTTGCCGGAGACGGTTCTGGGAATTTCGGCCACCAGGCGGAATTCACGCGGGCATTTGAACCGGGCCAGCCTTTCCGTGCAGTAAGCGGTCAGCAGATCGGGCAAATCGTCCGCCATGTTCGCCGCGCCGTTCCGCGCAACCACCAGAGCGACCATGGCTTCGCCCCATTTGTCATCGGGGACGCCGAATATCGTGCATTCGGCCACCGCGTCATGGGCTTCGAGAATGAGTTCGACTTCGCGCGGATACACATTGATTCCGCCGGAAATGATCATGTCCTTGGACCGGCCCGCCAGGGTGATAAAGCCATCCTCGTCGATGGTGGCCAGATCGCCGGTCCAGCCCCACCCGTCACCGCGTTTGAAATAGATTGCGGTTTCTTCCGGGTTGTTGAAATATCCGTCGAACAGGAATTCGCCCCTGACCACGATTTCGCCGATTTCGCCGATCTCAACCGGATTGCCGTCGCTATCCAGAACGCGCAGATCGACGCCGATGGCCGGCAGGCCGATCGTGCCGTTCTTGTCGGCCGGGTGCCAGGGTTTCAGCACCGTGAGAATGCCGGTTTCCGATTGGCCGTAATGGTCGATCAGCCGCACACCGGGCTGCCTGGCGCGGACGTCGGCGATCATCTCGGCGGACAAATTGGCCCCGCCACAACCGATTTTTCGAAGGGTGGCGAGTTTTCCTGCGTCGAAATGCCGCTCGCTGAGGATCGCCCGGAGTTGAACCGGCACGGTCATGGCCGCGGTTATGCCGTGGCGCGCGCAGGCCTCGACGAAAGCCGCCGGATCCCATCGGCGCAGCATGATCGTGGTGCAGCCGGCCAGCATCGCGGCCTGAAACCAGATCAGCAGCCCGACCGCGTGGAACAACGGCGTTACGGCGGCGCAGACGTCTTCGCCGGTCAGCTCATGTTCCATAACCACCGTATAGGCGGACACGTAGCGCGCCCGGTGGCTGACCACGGCGCCCTTGGGCAGGCCGGTGGTGCCGCCGGTGAATGTCATGCCGAGCGGATCAGTGTCCGTGATCTCGATATGGGGCG
>CALGIA010000239.1 GCA_937916005.1 uncultured Rhodospirillaceae bacterium | reverse complement strand
GGGCAGCCCCGGGATACCTCGACCAGGGCGCCGTAATAGTGATGCGCATTGGGCCGGTAGAAATCAAACCGGATCGGCAGCGCTTTATCGAGCGGAAAGCGCTCGGCGCGGATGATCTTGGGAACATCCGCAAAGTCGCCGCGGTCGAAACGATTCAGGAAATCCGGCAGGGTCTGCTCGCCATCCAGGATGAACAGCCGGTCGAAATAATCGAGCAGGCCGAGCTTGCCCTCCTGTTCCAGGGACCAGGTGATCGGCCCGCCGAGAATGAAAGTCGCGTCGGGGAATTTCCCCTTCAGAAGATCATGGACCTCGCGGATCGACGCTATGTCCTGATTGATGCCAGAAAACGCGAACACATCCGCCGCGCCGACCGTGTCGGCGCGCTCTACAATGCAATCCACAATTGTCACGTCCCAGCCGTCGGGAACATGCGCGGCGAGCGTATAGGCCCAGAGCGGACTGAACAGGGTTCCGTAGTTCTGGTCGTACCGGATTTCCGGCGCATGTATAAAGGCGATGCGGCGCGTCATATCAACTCAATGAGCGAAACGTAATGTGGAAAAGTCCAATTATTAATCTAGGTCATCCCAAGGGACCGGACAACCGAAGAACGCAGATACGATGCGCATGACCGCCGCACTGCTTTGGGTTTGGATCATGGTCGCTTTCGCCGCCTATCTATATCAATTTCGCCCGATTCTGGGCGCTGTCCTGAATACGGTGGGGCTATGATAATGGCGACCGGTGCGACAGCGCTGTTGTTTCTTGCTTGCGTCGGCGTCGGGGCCACAACGCTCAGAGTTATCGGCGTGCTGGAAGGCTTGCGCCGGGGTGAGCGCCTGCCTTGGTCATTTGCGCTGGGTATCGGCTCGCTGGGTTGGATCACGTTCTTTCCGGCCGCCTTCGGACTGATCGCGCCGCTACATCTGGCGATCCTGTGCCTGGCATGCGCAAGCGGATTATACTTCCTGTTCCGCGCCGGATTTCTGCCGCAAGACATGCCTGATTTGGACCGGACCGGCTGGATCCTGTTCGCGGCAGTCGCGATCGCCCTGGCCTTCGATCTGCTCGAAGGGGTCTCACCGCCGGCTGACGCTGATTCACTCGCCTATCATTTCGCCCTTCCGAAACAGTTTCTCGCCGCCGGCAGGCTCGAATTCGTCCCACGGGCGGCGGACGGCGCTGCGCCCATGCTGCTGCACATGACCTATCTGATCGCCCTGGGACTGGGCGGCGAAACCACACTGACTTTATGGGCCATGGTCAGCGGATGGATGCCCGCCCTTTTGGTGTTCGCGCTGAGCCGCAGACATCTCGATTTCAACTGGTCCCTGTCGGTGGCGCTCATATTCCTGACCACCCCGGCGGTGCTGTACGGCGGCGGTTCCGGCCAAATGGAAACACGCCTCGCCCTGTTCGCGCTCTGTGCGGCATTCGCGGTCGGCGATGCTCTGCGCAGCGGCGGGATTCGGTATGTCGTGCTCGCCGGAATGTTCGCCGGGTTTTTCGGCGGCGCCAAATTTACCGGGTTAATTTTCATTGCAGCGTGCGGGGCGGCCCTCTTGCTGGGTCGACGGCGCGTAACCCATGGCGCGGTCTTTGGCGTCATTGCGCTGGTTGCCGGCGTCCAATGGTATTTCTGGAACTGGATTCACACCGGCGATCCATTATTTCCATTGCTTTATGCGCAACTCGGCGTGACCGACGGCACTTTATGGAACGCCACCCAGGACAGCTATTTTCGGGCCAGCTATTTCGGCTCGGAGGCGCCGGTTTCCCGCTCGCCCCTGAACCTTCTAACCTACCCATTTTGGGCGACACTGAGCGGCAACACGGCCTTCGAATCCAGTCGCACGGGACTTGGACCATACGGGCTTCTAATCCTGCCGTTCGCCCTGGCCGGACTCTGGAAGTATCGCCGACGGTTATTGACCAGCGAGCTGGCGGTCCCGGCTTTGGTGGTCACACTGTTTTATGCGGTTTGGTTCTTTACGGGCTCTTCACAACGGGTGCGACACCTGCTGCCGATCCACCCGGTGGCGCTGATTTGCCTGACCGTCGCCGCCCAGCGCTGGGTTGCGAAGACGGACCTCGGAAGGCCGGCGGGCGCGGTCGTTATTCTTGTGGTATTGACCCAGCTCGCGGGACACGGCGTGTATACCTTGAATTACGCCCGACATGTAATTTCCGGCGAAACCCGTGAGACCTTCCTGCGCCGAAGCGTCCTACTTTACGACGCCATGGCGTGGGTCAATAAAAACCTATCCGGAAATGACAAGATTCTTACCGTCGAACGTCAGCTCGTATATCTGGCAAACATACCGGTCTATTACTCACATATGGCGACGGAGGCTTTGATCGAAAACTACCCCAAAGCCTCGGATCCGGTGAAATTTTATGGCCAGCTGCGCAGGTTGGGAATTACCCATCTGCTCGCCAGGGCAAAGCAATTGGAAAGCGGCGACAAGGCCCCCACCTCGGGATACAAGGCGCTGAGGAACATGTTGGTGCGCGCGCGTTGCATGGAGCCGGTGAAGATCTTATACATTGGTTCCGGGTCTTCCAGAACGCTTCCTACACTGATCAGATCCTCGGTCCGAATTAAAATTTTTGCGCTTCGCCCGGAGTTGTGCCGCCTGTGAAACTTTCTGTCGTCATTCCCTGTTACAACGAATCCAAAACCATCGAGGAGCTGGTCTCGCGCGTTCTCGCCGCTGACGCTTTGGGGATGGAGCGGGAATTGATCCTCATCGACGACGGGTCGCAGGACGGATCACGCGACCAGATCAAGAAGCTGGCGGACGCGCACCCGGAGATCAAGGTTCATCTGCATGTACGGAACATGGGCAAGGGTGCGGCGCTGCAGACCGGAATCGAGATGGCCGAAGGCGACGTGGTGCTGATCCAGGACGCCGATCTGGAATATGACCCGGCCGATTACCCCAAGCTTCTGGCGCCCATCGTGGAGGGAAAGGCGGACGTGGTCTATGGATCGCGCTTCAAAAGCGGCGAAGCGGGACGCGTATTGTTTTACTGGCACAGTATCGGCAACCGGGCGCTCACCACATTGTCCAACATGTTCACCAATGTCAGCATGACCGACATGGAAACCGGTTTTAAGGCGTTTCGCAGCGAAGTCATAAAAAGCATCACCATCCGGGAAAACCGTTTCGGCGTTGAGCCTGAAATCACGGCCAAGATCTGCCATCTGGAGAATCCACCGCGAATCTACGAAGTCGGCATCAGCTATTCCGGTCGCACCTATAGCGAGGGCAAGAAGATCACATGGAAGGATGGCCTATGGGCGATTTACTGCATCGTCCGCTACAATTTGTTCCGCTGACTGTCGCCAGATGACGGGTCGATTGTGACGCGCATTCTGGTCACCGGCGCCACGGGGTTTGTCGGCCATGCCCTGTGCCGCTCCCTTGCCGCCGGTGGAATTGAGGTATGCGGCGCCGTGCGCGCGGGCGGCGACATCGGCGGGGGCGTCGAAACCCGGATAATCGGCGATCTTCGAGACGCTGTAAAAACTTCCGAATTCCTCAACGGGATCGATTGCGTCGTTCATACCGCCGCCCGGGTCCACCGAATGGGCAAAATCGGCCCGGAAGAACTCGATTCCTATCTGCGCGACAATACGGAAACCACGCGCCGGCTGGCCGAGGCCGCCGTCACGGCGGGTGTCCGGCGCTTGATATTCCTGAGCTCGATCAAGGCCAATGGCGAAGAAACACCCGCGCCCTACACGGAGAACACGCCGCCAAGACCCGAGGACGCCTACGGAATTTCAAAATTGAAGGCCGAACAGGCGCTTGGTGAAATCGCCGCCGCCACCGGCCTGGAATCCGTAATACTCCGACCGCCATTAATATATGGGCCAGGTGTTCGCGCAAATTTTCTGTCACTGCTGCACCTGGCCGATAGCCCAATTCCATTGCCGCTGGGCGGGCTGAAACACAATGCGCGCAGCCTGCTCTATCTCGGCAATCTCTTGAGCGCCATCAGATGCACGCTTGATCATCCGGATGCGGCGGGACGGACCTATTTGCTGCGGGACGGCGACGACCCATCGACGGCAATGCTGGTGAGAAAATTACGACAGGCCCTGGGCCGTCCAACCCGGCTGATGCCGGTTCCCGCCAGCTTGATCGGCGCGGCGGCGCGGGCCGCCGGCCGTGGCGCGGTCATGCAGCGCATCAATGGATCGCTGACCGTCGATGATACGGCCATCCGCCATGAGCTTGGATGGCGGCCGCCCTTTACCCTGGACCAGGGTCTCGCCGCCACCGCCGCCTGGTTCCGGACGTTACATGCGACACACCATTGAATTCAGCCGGGTGGCCTATTACGGTCCGCCTGTTTCAAGGCAGAGCTGGCGGCTGAGCCCGTCGGAGAAAATGAAATGACGCAGCGCATCGCGGTATTGTTGCCGTGCCGTAACGAGGAACAGACGATCGGCGCGGTTGTCCGGGCGTTCCGCAACGCGTTGCCGGATGCGCGGATTTTCGTCTATGACAACAATTCGACCGACGAAACGGCCCTGCGCGCAGCCGCGTCCGGCGCTATCGTCGGACGCGAGCCCAATCAGGGGAAAGGCAACGTCACGCGACGGATGTTCGCCGATATCGACGCCGAAATATACGTAATTGCCGATGGCGACGACACCTATGACGCCGCCGCCGCACCGGGACTCGTCGACCGGTTGATCGACGACCAACTCGACATGGTGGTCGCCGCGCGCCGGGAAAGCGGTGATGACAATGGCGCGCCGTATCGCCGTGGGCACCGCATGGGAAACATCCTTTTCAACCGGGTGGTGTCACGGCTGTTCGGAATTCCGGTCGGCGACATGCTGTCCGGCTATCGCGTGCTGTCCCGCCGTTTCGTTAAAACATTTCCCGCGCTCGCGTCCGGCTTTGAGATCGAAACCGAGATTACCATTCATGCGCTGGAGCTTCGCATGCCGATTGCGGAGGTCGAATTGCCCTACCGGTCGCGCCCGGAAGGGTCGACCAGCAAGCTTAATACATGGTGGGACGGGTTTCGTATCCTGGTGACGATTATGTTCCTATATAAGGAAATCCGCCCGTTCCGGTTTTTCGGCTCGGTGTTCGGCCTGTTGGCAACCATTTCGCTGATCCTGATTTACCCCGTGGTGGTTACCTTTCTGGAATCCGGGCTTGTGCCGCGGATCCCGACCACAGTGCTGGCCACGGGCACGATGCTGCTTGGGTTCCTCATGCTGGCAAGCGGCATTATTCTCGACACGGTGTCCCGCGGGCGGCGGGAGGCCAAGCGGCTGCGCTATCTTTCCATATCCGCGCCGGGCAAAGAAGCGGGACCGCCGTAATGGCGCGGTCGAGCGGGCATGCTATTATTTATACGCAACGCGGATAGCGGTATGATTTTGAAATTTCTCAAGGATGCGAGGTCAAAAATCGCCTTCGGCCACGATGTGGCGATGGCGGCGATTTCCCTGCCACTGTCATTGTATCTACGGCTCGGCGAAAACATCGCCCTCTACGATCCGATCCTGCTGGCGCAATCGACGGCCCTGTTCACCGTGGTCGCCGCGGGCGCATTCTGGTCGATGCGGCTTTACGGCGGGGTTTGGCGGTATGCGTCGCTCAATGATCTCTATGCGATCACCCGCGCGGTCACACTGGCGATTCTGGTCTTTTTACCTCTGCTTTTCCTGATCACACGACTGGAAGCGATGCCAAGGTCGACGCTGGTCATCAACTGGTTCGTGCTGATCGGAATGCTGGGCGGGCCGCGATTTGTATACCGGCTGTTCAAGGACCGGCGGGCCGAACGCAGCATCGCCCGGGAATCCACCCCACGCGTGCCAGTGCTGCTGGTTGGCGCGGGCGATGCGGCGGAGCTGTTCATCCGCGCGACCAACCGCAACGCCGTATCGGCCTATCACGCTGTCGGGCTGGTCGATGAGAAAGGTTCCAGGATTGGGCGCAACATTCACGGGGTTCATGTGTTGGGCGATCTTGCCAGCATTCCCTTCATTGTCGAACGCCTCGGCCGCCAGGGTCAACGCCCGCAACGTCTCATCCTGACCAAGGAAAATATCGACGGCGCCGTGGTTCGTTCATTGCTCGAATGCGCCGAATCTCTCGGCATCACCCTGGCCCGCTTGCCCAGGCTGACGGATTTTCGCAATAACGTCGATGACGTCCACAATATCCGGCCCATCGCCATTGAGGATTTGCTGGGCCGTCCGCAGACCATGCTGGACCGCGCCAGCATGAAGATGCTGGTCCATGGCAAGCGGGTGCTGGTAACAGGCGCGGGAGGCACCATCGGCAGCGAATTGGCGCGCCAGATCGCCAAATTCAATCCGGCGCACATCATCCTGGTCGATAATTCGGAATATCTGCTCTATGAAATCGATCTGGAGCTTCGCGAGACACACCCGGATGTGGAATGCCGCGCCGTGCTGGCCGATGTGCGGGACCGGGTGCACGTCAATCAGTTGTTTGCGGCCAATAGGCCGGAACTTGTGTTTCATGCCGCGGCGCTGAAACATGTGCCGGTGGTCGAATCATTTCCCGATGAAGGCGTGCTCACCAATGCTGTTGGAACCCGTATCGTCGCCGATGCCTGCTGCGCCAATGACGTGCAGACCATGGTTCAGATTTCGACCGACAAGGCGGTCAATCCATCGAGCCTGATGGGTGCAACCAAGCGCATCGCCGAAACCTATTGCCAGGCGCTCGATATTACCGAGCGCGACAGACCGGCCGGCACACGCTTCGTGACCGTGCGGTTCGGCAACGTGCTGGGATCAACCGGGTCGGTTGTGCCGCTATTCCAGCGCCAGCTGGCCAATGGAGGGCCCCTGACGGTAACCCATCCCGACATGAAACGATTTTTCATGACCGTGCACGAAGCCGTCGAACTGGTGCTTGAGGCATCGGTTCTGGGATCGCGTGAGCACGGTGGCGAGGGCAAGATATACGTGCTGGACATGGGTGAGCCCGTGCGCATCCTCGATTTGGCGCGGCAGATGATTCTGCTGGCCGGACTGGAACCGGACCGCGATATCCGTATCGAGTTTTCCGGGCCGCGGGCGGGCGAGAAGCTGTATGAAGAAGTCCTGCACGATTCCGAACCGCCCCAGGAAACCGAATATGGCGGCATTCTGCTGGCCGCGCCGAGGGTCGCCGACGGAGCCCTTTTGGCGCGCGGACTGGATGAGCTGGAAACCCTGGCGCGGGCCGGAAAAGTCGAAGAAACCGTGGCGTTGATCCGGCGGCTGGTGCCGGAATATCAACCTCCTGAACAAAATACTTCGCGCGAAGCCGCGAATTCCTGAAGGTATCGAATCATGTCCGACACTAATGGAGCGGCAATTGGCCGCGCCCTAATCTCCGTTTCCGACAAGACCGGGATGGTGGCGCTCGGTCGGTTCCTGGCCGAATCCGGAATTGAGATTCTGTCGACCGGCGGATCGGCGGCCGCGCTGCGCGACGCCGGCGTGGCGGTGGCGGACGTCAGCGACCATACGGGGTTTCCTGAAATCATGGATGGCCGGGTCAAGACGCTGCATCCCACCATTCATGGCGGAATTCTGGCGCGGCGGGATGATACGGGCCATCAGGCCGCCATGACGGCCCATGACATCGCGCCGATCGATCTGGTGGTGATCAATTTATATCCGTTCGAAAGCACCGTCGCGGCCGGAGCGGATTTCGACACCTGTATTGAAAATATTGATATCGGCGGACCCGCCCTGATCAGGGCGGCCGCCAAAAATCATGCTTTCGTGACTGTCGTAACCGACGCCGGTGATTACGAAACAATCATCGCAGAGATGAAAGCCAATGGCGGCGCGACGACAGCTGAGCTCCGGCGGCGGCTGGCGGGGGCCGCCTATGCCCGTACCGCCGCCTATGACGCCGCAATCTCGGCCTGGTTCGCGGGCCAGACCAAGCAAGATTTCCCGGGCCGGGTGACTATTTCCGGCACGGTCGCCGATACATTGCGCTATGGCGAAAACCCCCATCAAAAAGCCGCGTTTTACCGCACCGGCGATGCCCGCCCCGGCGTCGCCACTGCGAGTCAGATTCAAGGCAAGGAACTGAGCTACAACAATCTCAACGATACAGATGCCGCGTTCGAGCTTGTCGCCGAATTCGATCAGCCGGCGGTGGCCATCATCAAACACGCCAACCCGTGCGGCGTGGCGCAGGGCGCAACTCTCGCCGAGGCCTATCCGCTGGCTTTACGCTGCGATCCGGTCAGCGCATTCGGCGGCATCATCGCGGTCAACCGGCCCTTGGACGCAGCCACCGCGGCTTTTGTCACCGAACTGTTCGCCGAGGTTGTGATCGCACCGGCAATCGACGCCGACGCGCGCATCATTCTGGCGGCAAAAAAGAACCTGCGCGTGCTGGAAACCGGCGCCATGCCCGACCCGAAAACCATCGCCCTGAATTTGCGCATGATCGCCGGCGGGTTTCTGATGCAGACCCGGGACGCGGTTATTATCGACCCGGACATGCTGCGGGTCGTCACCAAGCGTCAGCCCGACGAACGGGAACTCAGTGATCTGATATTCGCATTTACCGTGGCCAAGCATGTGAAATCCAACGCCATTGTTTATGCCAGGGACGGCGCAACAGTCGGGATCGGCGCGGGCCAGATGAGCCGGGTTGATTCGTCGCGCATCGCGGCGCGCAAATCCGCTGATGCCGCTGAAGCCGCCGGTCTGTCCGAGCCCCTGGCCAAAGGGTCCGTGGTAGCGTCGGACGCGTTCTTCCCCTTCGCCGACGGCCTGTTGGCCGCAGCGGATTCGGGCGCCACGGCTGTCATTCAACCCGGCGGCTCGATCCGCGACGACGAGGTGATCGCGGCCGCGGACGAGGCGGGGCTCGCCATGGTATTCACCGGCATAAGGCATTTCCGGCACTAAAGGATTTTCTGGATCGATACCGGTTCAGCCGGCCCACCCACCCAATAGCGTAATTGGCGGCCGGCGTCAGCGCGCCAGCAGGGCGCGGATTTCCCGATTGGCGACGGCGAGCATGGCGAGATCGACGGAGCCGGATGCTTTCAGTTCCTCAACGATATTTTCCGCCCGGGTGACACGGTGGCCATTGGCCGCCGCCCAGGCCTCAATCACCGCATCGGCAGCGGCGTCACTGCCCGCCTCGTGAACGATCTTGGTCGACAGCGCGGTCTGCTGGGCATACAGATCATCGATAATCGCCGAGACCGCCATGACCTGCCACTCGTTTTCGGTGTTCAAGGATTCTGCGGAGCCACGCAGCCAATCGAGCCCGAAACGTTCGCCGATCCTGAAATAGACCCGCGCCACGTCCGCGACGCGATATCCGCCGCCGGCGGCGATGCGCACGATGTCATAGCCCGAGAACATCGCGTCCAGGCTGGCGATTTCACGGGCAAGATCCTGCGGCGCCTCGTGCCCGATATAGCTGTCGGCGCACTCGGAAATGATTTTCTTGAGATCAGGTGAGATACGATCCTCGAGACATCCGACCAGCTCCCGGATTCCCGGCTCATATCGCTGGATGGCCCGCGAAACGTCGAGCCGCTGCGGACCGTTGCGCAACAGCCACAGGGTTCCGCGCCGGATAAGCTGAAGAATATCCATGTTCATGGCGGTTTGGATTTCGGCCGGAACCTTGTTGTCCAGCGCCTCGATCCGGCCCCATAGGCCATGCATTCCGAACACCTGCCGCGTGATCAGGTAGGCCTTGGTGATTTCGGCCGGCGACGAACCGGTTTTTTCCTGCATCTCGTTGATGAAAGTGGGCCCGGCGCGGTTGATCAGGCTGTTCGTGATATAGGTCGCGCTGATTTCCCGGCGCAGCCTGTGCCCCGGCACGAAATCGCCGAATTTGGTGCGCAACGGTTTGGGGAAATAAAGACCGACATCCTGAGCCAGGAACGGATCATCAGGTACTTCGCTGTCGAGGACCTGATCATAGAGCGTCATTTTTGCATAGGCCAGCAGCACGGCGAGTTCCGGTCGTGTGAGCCCAATCCCCGCGGCACGGCGTTCTGCAAGGGTTTCGTCATCGGGCAAAAATTCCACCTGCCGGTCGAGCTTGCCCGCCCGTTCCAGATCGCGCATGAATCGGATTGCTTCATCGAGCATCCCGGCCGGATCGGCCTCGCAGTGGGTCAGCGCCATGCTCTGGCGGTAATTATCCATCAGGACATGTTCGGCCAGTTCGTCCGTCATCTGGGCGAGAAGCTTGTCGCGCTGCGGCCGGGTGATCTTGCCCGCCGCCATGACCTCGCCGAATAGAATCTTGATATTGACCTCGTGATCCGAGGATCCGACCCCGGCGGAGTTGTCGATAAAATCAGCGCTGATCCGCCCGCCGGCGAGCGCATATTCGATTCTGCCAAGCTGGGTAATGCCGAGATTTGCGCCCTCGCCGATCACCTTGCAGCGCAGATCGCGGCCATTGAGCCGGAGCGCATCGCTGACCCGGTCACCCACATCGGCGTGGGATTCGTCCTCGGATTTCACATAAGTTCCGATACCGCCGAACCACATCAAATCAATCGGCGCGGCCAGCATTCCGCGGATCAGCTCATTTGGCGCGACCGTTTCCTTGCCCGACAGGCCAAAGGCCTCGCGCATCTGCGGCGTGACCTTGATGGTCTTGGCCTTGCGTTCAAAGATTCCACCGCCTTTTGAAATCAGTTTCGCGTTGTAATCTGACCATGACGAACGCGGCATGTCGAACAGACGCTTGCGTTCCAGGAAACTTTTCGCCGGGTCCGGGTCCGGGTCGACGAATATATGCAGATGGTTGAATGCGCCCAGCAGCTTGATGTGTTTGGACAGCAGCATGCCATTGCCGAAAACGTCGCCGGACATGTCGCCCACGCCGACGCAGGTAAAGTCGGTCGTCTGGGTGTTGACCCCCATTTCGCGGAAGTGACGCTTGACGGATTCCCAGCCGCCGCGCGCGGTGATGCCCATTTTTTTGTGGTCATAGCCAACCGAGCCGCCGGAAGCGAAGGCGTCGTCGAGCCAGAAATCATAGTCCCGCGCGATGCCGTTCGCGATATCGGAAAATGTCGCCGTGCCCTTGTCGGCCGCGACCACCAGATAGGGATCGTCGTCGTCGCGACGAACCACATCGGTTGGGTAGATGAGCTTGCCGGGCTTGAGATTGTCGGTGATATCGAGCATGCCGCACATCAAAATCCGGTAGCATGCAATGCCTTCTTCCAGCAGCGCTTCGCGATCACCGGCGGGCGGGGGACGCTTGAGGACGAAACCACCCTTTGCGCCGACCGGCACGATGACCGCATTCTTGGTCATCTGGGCCTTCATCAATCCAAGAATCTCGGTGCGGAAATCCTCGCGCCGGTCGGACCAGCGGATACCGCCGCGCGCGATCTTGCCGCCGCGGAGATGCAGCCCCTCTACCCGAGGAGAATGGACAAAGATTTCGACCATCGGGCGCGGCAAGGGCAATTCATCTATCGCCGCGCTGTCGAGCTTGAACGAGACGTAGGGTTTGGGTCGACCATCTTCGGCTGCTTGGTAGAAATTGGTCCGCAAGGTGGATTGAACGATGTTGAGGTAACGTCGAAGAATGCGGTCCTCATCAAGATTTTCGACGGTCTCAAGCGCGTTTTCGATACGGGAGCATATGCGAGCGGCGCGCGCGTCACGCTTATCGTCGTCACTTGGATCGAACAATATGCCGAACAGATCGATGAGCGATCGCGTGATTGGCGGATTGTTCGCCAGGGTTTCCTCCATATAGGCCTGGCTGAACGGAATTGCGGCCTGAAGCATATATTTGCAATAGGCGCGCAGCACGACGATCTGGCGTGGCCTGAGGCCGGCGCGGATCACCAGCCGGTTGAAACCGTCATTCTCGATCGCGCCGCGCCAGACGGCGGCAAACAGATCTTCGAAATTCTGTTTCACATTGGGCAAATCGACCGGGCTGGAATCCCGCGTGACCATTCTGAAATCATGCACCCAGACCGAACTGTCCAACCCGGCGGGTTCTATCCGGTGCGCAACCTCGCCAATGACCCTGAGCCCGATATTTTCCAATACCGGCAGAACATCCGACAGGGGAAGCTGGGTCGGGTGATAGACCTTGAACCCGATATCGTCAGCGGCGGTGGCGTTTTCGGGCTGATACAGATCCATCGCGACGTTTTCGCCGGCAATGATGCCGGATATTTTTTCAATGTCGTCGACGGCGATTTCAGCGTCATGACATTCGCAATAGAAAACCGGGAACGCATCGGCGAACGTCCGAAACAAGTCGAGCCCGCGAGCCTCGCCATGCCGGGCGGTCAGGGCATGACTGAGATCATCGCGCCAATCGCGGCCCGCGACGGCCAGCTTGTGTTCGATTGTCGCCCGCGATTCCGGAATCGGCTGGCCGGGGATGGTCTTGACGATAAATTGCAGACGCGCCAGCGTGGAATCGGACACCTGAACATAGAACACCGTCACGCGGCCGCCGAAACCGTCCTCAACGATGCGCTGCATCTGTTCGCGCATCTGCGTGGTATAGCGTTCGCGCGGCATGAAGATCAGGCACGAAGCGAAGCGCCCAAATGGATCGCTGCGCACAAACAGCGCCACCCGCTGACGTTCCTGCAACCCCAGGACTCCCATTGCGGTATCGAAAAGTTCGGAATCGCTGAACTGGAAAAGATCGTCGCGCGGCAACGTTTCCAGGATATGGAGCAGCGCCTTTCCCGAATGGCCTGTCGGCGCAAAATTTGTAGCGCTGATCACGCTGTCGACCTTGCGTCGCAGCACCGGGATTTCATGCACGGACTGATGATAGACGCCGGACGTATAGAGCCCGACGAAAAGCCTTTCGCCGACAACCTTGCCGTTGGCGTCGAATTTCTTGAGTCCGATAGTATCCAGATGAACCGACCGGTGGACCGTCGATCGTCCGTTCGATTTTGAAAACGTCATCAAACCAGGCTGCCGCACATAACGGGCGAATTCATCGGGCAGCAGCTTTCCGTGCTCCACCCCTTCAAACACCACCAGGGATTTCCGCTTCAGCACACCGAGGCTGGTTCCCGCCAAAACGGAAAATTGGGCGCCTTCGGGCTTTGCCGTATAGGAATATTCGCTGTAGCCCAGAAATGTGAAGTTGTCGTCTTCCAGCCAGCGGAGAAACGCCTGGGCTTCGAGCAGTTCCGATGACGGCAGCGGCGGCGGCTCCGAATCGAGTTCTGCGATCAAATCGGCGACCTGCACCCGCATGGACCGCCAGTCATCGACAGAATTGCGCACATCGCCCAGGACCTCATGCAGCCGTTCTTGCAGCGTTTCAAGAGTTTCCGGCAGGGTCTGTTCATTGATTTCGATATGCATTACCGATTCAGCCATTGAACCGGAAGAGGGGTCGTCGGCGTTCAGGATTTCGGTCAACCGCCCGCTTTTGCCACGCCGAACCTGTATGACCGGATGGATCACCAGAAAAACCGTCAGGTTGAGACGGTTCAACTCCGTGGTCACGGAATCGACCAGGAACGGCATATCGTCATTGACGATTTCAATGACCGTATGCTCGCAGGACCAGCCATCCTTCGCGCTGTCCGGATTAATGATCCGGATGATGATTTCGCCAGGTTTGCGCGTCCGCATGGCGTTCCATACGGATAGTGCGCCGCCCAGCAAATCCTTGTCCGCGACGGCGTTTAGATCGGATGGCGGCACATTCGCGTAATATTGGCGCAGGAATTTATCAGCGCCCGCCGGTTTGGCCCGCCCCGCCTTACGGCGTGCCTGCTGTGATAGTCGCTTGATCAGCTCCGATGTGTCTTTGGCGGTGGGATTGGCCATGCCCTTAGCTCCTTGAGACGGGCGTCTTATAACATTAGAACGCCAAATATGCGGCAATTATAGGATGTTCTATTTGAATATCGGTAAAGGCATAGTGAATAAATTCACCAAGATAACACCGAGGTTCGTTGATCAGTTAATGCCAACCACATCCTATCGACAAAAACCGGCCCAGCCATCATCATTGAATTATGGGAAATAAGGAGATCAAAGCCATGACCGACAGAAAGACCCCGCCGTTTCATGCCGAACATATCGGCAGTCTGCAACGACCGGCGGAGCTGGCCCAGGGCGCGCGCGATTTCCGGGACGGCAAGATCGACGACGCCGAATTCAGAGCCCTCCAGGACCAGGCCATCAAGGACGCCGTCGCCTTCCAGGAAGGGCTTGGGCTCGGCGCGGTCACCGACGGCGAATTCCGCAGACGGGGCTGGTCGGCCGGATTTATCGACGCTGTCGAAGGATTCGGGCTGCGCGACGGCACGCTTGGCTTCCAGGATGAAAGCGGTGACCTCGGAATCGCCCAGTCACCCTATGCGAAAGAGCGCATCCGCCGCACCCGCCCCATCGTGGTGGACGATTTCCGTTTTCTGAAAGACATCGCCACCGCCATCCCAAAGGTAACCATCCCGTCACCGCCCGTGATGCATTTCTTCCTGGGCCCACTGGCAGTTGATGCGGAATTCTATCCTGATATGGAAGGCTATTTCGCGGATTTGACCGCGATTTACCGCGCCGAAATTGCCGAGCTTGGCGACGCGGGCTGCACCTATCTCCAGTTCGACGAAACCGCGCTGCCGTGCAATTGCGACCATACGGTCCGCGCCGACGTGTCCGCGCGCGGCGAAGACCCGGATCAATTGACCGCACGCTATGCAGCCCTGGTCAACGAAGCGCTGGCGGGCCGGCCCGACGACATGACCGTGGGCATGCATTTCTGCCGCGGCAACCTGAAGGGCGCCTGGATGGCCGAAGGCGGCTACGAGCCCATTGCCGAAATGTTTTTCAATAAGGTCAATGTGGATGCATTCTTCATGGAATACGACACGCCCCGCGCCGGGGATTTCGAACCGCTGCGTTTCGTGCCGGCGGACAAGAGCGTCATCCTGGGCCTGGTCAGCACCAAGACACCGGAGCTTGAATCACCGGACGATCTGAAGCGCCGCATCGATGAAGCCGCGATCCACGTGCCGCTGGAGCGTCTCGGGCTGAGCCCCCAATGCGGCTTCGCCAGCGCGCCGGGCAGCGGACAACCCATCACCCACGACGACGAGCGCCGCAAGCTGGAACTGATCATAAAGGTCGCCGACGACGTGTGGGGTTAGGGCGGCAAGCGTTCGGCGCATCGGAAACACCCAGTTTCCCCGGCCTGAAATCACAGAACCGCCGGAAAACCGGCGGTTCTGGGCGGCGAATTGGAGCGGGTGATGAGATTCGAACTCACGACTTCAGCCTTGGCAAGGTGCCGAAAATCTACTCTAACCTATTGTTTTTCAATGGTTTCTTCTTGGATTCAACAAGGAGAAAATCATGGCTTCGATCACCAAAACACGTTCAGGAAAATACTATTGTCAGATCAGGCGCAAAGGCTGCAAGCCACTGAATAAGACATTCCCAAACATACCGCCTGTGGAGCCGCCGTCCTTTTGTAAATCAAATTTCGTATTAAAACATACGGACTGCATAGAGTTTTTCATCAGCTCTTCTCTCGTAACCCCTTAAATCCGTGGGTTACAGATTTGGTCCGGTCAAAATTATGGTGCGTCACGACGCATATCGCATCGTCCCCCATGTCCGTGGCTGTACGCCATTCTTCACTCACCAGCATATCGTCATTAGCATACGTTCCCAGATTACAAATTCTATAGTGGGTAATCGCTAATTTCGGTGAGAAATTCTCAAGTTGGAATGCATATAAAGGGAACACCCCTAACCCCCCTGGCACCCCCCCATCAAGGCTTCGCCCGCGCTGGCCATGATATGCATCGATGTGTCGTCCAATCCAGCATCATTGGGTGAGTTCAATCCAGACTAGGTTGGCGTCATTCGTTTAAAATCAACGAGTTAATGAAAGATCATATGTGTTTTTATGTGTGCATGGGCAATTTATCGTCGTTCCTGTGTCGCCCAGCTATCGATTTCACCTGTTAGATACCCTTAGACCCACCGTTAACACATGGGAGTC
>CALGIA010000238.1 GCA_937916005.1 uncultured Rhodospirillaceae bacterium | reverse complement strand
AGCTATTTGCCGGCGGCATCAATTTCACCGGTAAGGGATGGAAGACGGTGGTCGGGCCCGGACGGCACATCATCTCGTCCTGCTATTTCTGGTACTTCAAGAACCCGTGCGGCGGCAATCTGGAATATTACGTGGACGAGGATTACGTCACCAAAGGCTGGAAACCGAAGCAATGGGACCCGGCGCCCCACCGCTTCGCCGAATGGGCGCTGGGCGACGGGCTGAACAAGTTCGCCGGTCAGCCGCCGACCCGGACGAAACAGGATATGAAGAACTAGCGGGAGAATTCGCATGGCAATCAGCGGATTGGACAAGGTTGTCTACGCCGTCGACGATACCGATATGGCGGCGCGGTTCTGGACCGATTTCGGGCTGGCGCCGGCGAAGGGCGTCCTGACCACGGTAGAGGGCGCGGAAATCGAAATCCGTCCCGATAGCGATGCGTCGCTGCCGAAAGGGCTGGCCGAGGGCAATACGGCGCGCGAATTCATCTGGGGCGCGGAGAGCCAGGCCGATATCGACGCGATTCGTGCCGGGCTGGAATGCGACCGCGAGGTCACGGTCGATAATGACGGCACGATCCATACGCTCGATGCGCTGGGTTATGGCGTTGGATTCCGCGTGACGCGGCGCAAGGAAATCGCGGTTGAGCCGACCGGGTTCAATGCGCCGGGCAATGCGGGTCGCATCAACGAACGTGGCAAGGTTTATGAAAAGGCGACGCCGCATCGCATGTCCCACATCGTTCTGCTGGCGCCTGACATCGAGAAGTTGAAGAATTTCTATGTTGATCGGCTCGGCTTCAAGGTGACAGACATGTATCCCGGCAGGGGGTATTTTCTGCGCGCGCCGGGCTCGCACGAGCATCACAATCTGTTCCTGTTGAAGGGCGGCGACAATATCGGTTTTCACCATATTGCCTTTGAGCTGCGTGACATTCACGAAGTGTTCGGCGGTGGGTTGCACATGACCGACAAGGGGTGGGAGACCCATCTCGGGCCGGGCCGGCATCCGCTGTCCTCCTGCTATTTCTGGTATTTCAAGAACCCGTGCGGCGGCGCGGCGGAGTACGATTCAGACTCGGATTACATCACTGACGGGTGGGAGCCGGCGGAATGGGAGTCGTCTCCCGAAAGCTTCGCCGAATGGGCCTATGCCGAAGGCGCCGCACGCTATTCCGGTATACAGACGGGCAAGACCTGATTTTGGCGCCACAGACCGCAGCAGAGGCCGCGACCATCCCCGATTGCGAGCGATTTCGCCTGCGCAATTTTGTTGAGGCGCTGATTGAGACCGATCAGGTCGAAATCCATGATCAACCGGTTCCACTGACCGCGCTGGCTGGCCATCTCGACGGTAATGAGAAAGCGGTTCTATTCCGCAAAGCCGGACCCGAACAGGCGGAAATCGTCGGAAATATCCTCGGCAACGGGGTAAGGATCGGCGCGGCTTTCGGTATGGCCCGCGCCGACGTCCCGGCGGAGATAATTCGCCGGATTGCCGAGCCACAGCCGGTTATTGAAATCCCCTCCACTTCGGCGCCGGTCCATGAAATTGTGCTGACCGGGGATGATGCGGACCTGACCAGATTGCCTGTGCATTTGCAGCACGCGATGGATGGCGGTCCCTATATCTCGGCGAGCGTGGATTACACCTGCGATCCTGAAACCGGTCTGACCAATGTTGGTATCCGCCGCATGATGCTGCGGGGGCCGAAGGAGGCCGGGGTGGATATGACCGCGCCGAGCGATCTTCAGGCGATCTACCGCAAGCAGCAGGCCAGGGGCGAAAAGCTGCCGGTCAGCTATGTGGTGGGGTCCCACCCGATTGATATCCTGTCGGCGTCGTTGAGATTTTCCGGTGATGAACTCGGGCTCCTCGCGGCGTTGCGGGGCGCGCCGCTGGCGGTGGTCAAGGGCGTGACCAACGACGTCCTGGTTCCTGCCGATGCGGAAATGGTTCTTGAGGGCTATTTCGATATAGCGGGCTGGACCGAAGAAGAAGGACCGTTCGGCGAATTCCTCGGCTATTACGGGGTGATGAAGCAGAACCCGGTGTTTCACCTGACCGCCATCACCAAACGCCGCGACGCGCTGTTTCAGACGGTGACGATTTCGGGTAGTTCGGTCGCCAACACCGATACCGCGAATATCGGCACCATCCTGACGGAAGTCGGCGCCTGGGATGCCCTTCGTAGCGCCGTGCGCGAACCTGTGGCGATCTCCGCGACGGCGGCGTCGGGTGGTTTGTTTAATGTCCGCGCTGCGATCCGTCAGCGAGTGCCGGGAGAAGCGCGCAACGCCATCAGCGCGCTCCTCGGATCGGTGGCCGATATCAAACATGTCTTTATTGTCGATGACGATGTGGATGTGACATCCGATGCACAGCTCGACTGGGCGCTGGCGACGCGGTTTCAGGCCGACCGCGATCTGATCGTCCAGAAGGGTTTTCGCGTTATTCCGCTCGATCCCTCGCTGGAGCATGAACGCACTGGCGCCAAGGCAGGGTTCGATCTGACCTTGCCGTTCGGCAAGC
>CALGIA010000237.1 GCA_937916005.1 uncultured Rhodospirillaceae bacterium | reverse complement strand
CGGCCTTGACGCGGCCCTTGACGACCAACGTTCCGTCCTTGGCCTCGATATCCAGGTCTTCGGGACTGAAACCGGCCACCGCGATGGCGATGCGGTAAGAATCGGCGCTCAGCTGTTCGATGTTATAGGGCGGGTAGCCCTGGGATTCGCCGTTGGAGCGCGTCGCGGCGTCGAGCAGCGATGGCAGACGGTCAAACCCGATGGCCGAACGAAACAGGGGGGAAAAGTCAAATTCACGCATGGCTACAGTTCTCCTTTTTGAGCAACATGCAGGGTCAATGGCCACCCATATGGGCTGGCCGGCTAAATCGCCGAACCCGCTATGCGGCGTCCGGCTGAGTCAGATTTGGGGATGATTGCGGCCGGTTCAAGAGGTGATCCGAAGCTTTTCCGCGACCGCGTCCGCGATGGCCAGGGACGACGTTAATCCGGGAGATTCAATACCATAGAGGTTGACCAGCCCGCCGATGCCGTGCTCATCCGGGCCTTGAATGAGAAAATCCGTGGCGGGTTGTCCCGGGGCCTGTGTCTTGGGCCGGATACCGCAATATCCGGTCTGGATCGCGCCATCGGCCAAATCCGGGTAATAGCGCCGGACGGCTTCATAGAAACCGTCGCTGCGCGCCGGGTCCACGATGTAATCCAGTTCGTCCGGGTTCTTTGTCTCCAGCCATTCCACATCGGGGCCGAACTTCACCTGTCCGCCCATGTCGAGGGTCACGTGAACGCCCAGCCCGGCCTGGCCCGGCACCGGATAGATCGGACGGTTGAACGGCGCGCGGCCCGACAAGGTGTAGTAATTGCCCTTGGCGAAATGATAGGGCGGGATGGTTCCCGGGTTCAGTCCTTCGATGGAATAAGCGATCTTATTGGCCCAGAGGCCCGCGGAATTGACCACAATATTCGCGGTGATTTCCATCGGATCATCGCCGCCGACCCGCAAACTGATCCCGTCATCCTCGATGCGTCCGCCGGTGACCGGAGACAGCAGGGCCAGCGCCGCGCCGTGGGCCTCCGCATCTCCCTGATAGGCCAGCATGAGCGCATGGCTGTCGATGATCCCGGTCGATGGCGACAGCAGGGCCGCGACGCAGTGAACCGCGGGCTCCATCTCGCGGACTTCCGCGGGCGTCTTCCATTCCAGATCGGGCACGTCATTGCCCGCCGCCACGCCTTTAAGCCTTTCAAGTTCGCCGATTTCATCATCGCTGGTGGCGACGATCAGCTTGCCGCAGCGCTTGTGGCCCACCCCGGCGGCGTCGCAATATTCATAAAGCGCGTGTCTTCCCGCAACGCAGTACTTTGCCTTGAGACTGCCCTTGGGATAGTAGATGCCTGCGTGGATAACTTCTGAATTGCGCGCCGAGGTCTCGGTGCCGATGGCGTCGGCGCGCTCGACCACGATCACCTCGCGCCCCGCCATGGCCAGCTTCCGCGCCACCGCCAGGCCAATCACGCCCGCGCCGATCACCACGCAATCCACCCGTTCCGTCATGTCTTGCTCCATGCCGCGTAAGCGAATTTCAGGCCATGCATCATGAATTTCCCTTGGCGGAGCCTTCGGTACCCGTGGCCGCGGTTTGGGATGCGATCCAGTTGTCGTCGGCCGTCTCCAGAAATTCTAGCTCCTCGGCAGTCGAGATGCGCCCCAAAACCGCGCTGCGGTGCGGATAGCGTCCGAAACGTTCGAACACCTCCCTGTGACGCACGGCGCTCTCGATCGATTTCTCTTTCCGGTCATGGTCGGGCATGGCGCGACGCAGCGCCACGGACCGGTGCTGGTTTTCGAGATTTTCACTATGCTCGAACGGCAGATATAAAAAGACCAGTTCCGACGGCAGCCGGCCTTGGTCATAGCCCTGGGCCAGCGCATGCTCGGCCAGGGCGAGCGCGCGGGGGTCGGCGGCAAAGGCGCGCGGCGTGGCGCGAAACATATTGCGGGAAAACTGATCGAACATCAGGATCAGGGCCAGGCAACCGCGCCAGCTGTCGCGCAGATGGTCGAGCTCTCCGTTCCAGGCCTGTTCATAAAGCCCGAGAAATTTGTCGCGCAGTTCGGCATCGAATTCCGGCCCGCCCTGGAACCATCTGTCGTCCCGTTCGCCGTAATCGGGGCTCGTCGGCGATCCAAACCAGAATTCCAGAACTTCTTCGGCGCGGTGCATCTCGCATACTTCCTGTTATTCAATCATATCATGCGGCATATGGCCGGTGGAAAAAAGTCGATCGGCGCCATTGCGATGATTTTCTGTGTCGTTGACACGCCTCGGCGCTGCGCCAATGATGCCCGCGAATATTTTCGAGCAAATTTGGAAGGCGATTGATCATGGGCGTGTTGCTGGTGAGACCCTATGAGTTGGAAGGGTTGGTATCCATGAAGGACGCCATTGACGTGATCGAGCAGGGCTATCGCGAGGCCGTCGAGTTTCCGGTGATCAACGCGCCGCGCCGCCGGGTTCATTCGCCCGCCGGCGTGCGGGTGTCGAGCTTCCCGGGCGGGGTGCACGGGCTTGGCGTGATCGGCGCGGAAACCCGGGCCGAACTGGTCAAGCAGACGGAGTCCAACCAGAGCTATGCGTTTCGCGGCCATCCGGTCTATGTGCTGAACGATTCACACACGGGTGAGCTGCTGTCCATCGTGTTCGGAGAGATCGACGAGAAAACCCTGGGCTATACCAGCCTGATGGCCCTGCGCACGGCGGCGACCAGCGGCGTCGGGTTCCGCTATCTGCCGCGCAAGGACGTCAAAACCGTGGGGCTGTTCGGATCCAAGGGCCAGGCGGCAAACCAGCTTCTGGCGCTTAAATGCGAACGCAATATCGAAACCGTAAAAGTCTATAGCCGCGACCCGGCGAACTGCCGCGCATTCGCCGATACCTACGGGCCTAAATTCGGCCTGGATATCACGCCGGTAGACACCCCGCGCGAAGCGGTCGAGGGGCTTGACGTGGTGGTCTGCGCCACCAGCACCAACGTGGAACTGTTCGATGGCGACTGGCTGAGCCCGGGCCAGCATGTGACCGGCATCATCGGGTCCAACATCCAGCTCGTCAAAGGCGGGTTCCTGAACAAACGGCGGCGCGAAATCGATAACCGCACGGCGGAACGCGCCGATGTGATTGTCGCCAATCTGCGTGATTCGGTCGTCACCGAGGAACAGGGCGATCTGTTCGAGCCCATGGAAAAGGGGCTGTTGAAGCTCGAGGATATCCACGAGCTGGGCGAACTCGCCACCGGGGATTACGCGGGGCGCACCGACGCCAGCCAGATCTCCTATCACAAGAACAATAATGGGACCGGGGTGTCGGAAATGGCGCTGGCCATGCTCGCCTATCGTCTGGCCAGGGAAGCCGGGCGGGGGCTGGAAATCGACCTGGACCAGCCTTCGGCCTGAGAGGCCGGCGGGCTCAATGGAATTCTTCGGACTGACGGCGGCTGAAGCCATCGTGGTGTTGCTGGCCGCGCTGGCCGGCGGCGCAATCCGTGGTTTCACGGGATTCGGGTCGGCGCTGGTGATCGCGCCCATACTCAGCATCGCCGTCGGGTCGAGGATCGCGGTGCCGGCGATCATTCTGGTGCTGTTTTTCTCCACCTTCCAGCTGTTGCCCGGCGCGGCGCGGGATGTGAACTGGCGCCGTGTCCTGCAACTCGGGCTTGCCGGGGCCGCCGGCGCGCCCATTGGAGTCTACGGGCTGATTTACATCGATCAGGAATTGATGCGCCGTTTCATCGCGGTGGTGGTGGCGGCGTTCGCCATCGCCATGCTGGCGGGGTGGCGTTATCAGCGCGCGCCCAGCCCCTTTATGGCGATCGGCGTCGGCGGGGTCGGCGGGGTGCTGTCGGGCGCGGCGTCGGTCGGCGGCCCGCCGGTAATCCTGTTCCTGCTCGCGGGGCCCGGCGCCGCGGCCGCCAACCGGGCCGCGATCATCTATTATTTCTTTTTCTCCCAGATTGTCGTGCTGGGGATGTATTGGTTTGAGGGCGTCATGGTCGTGAAAGTGCTGTGGCTTGCCGTTCTCATGCTGCCGGCCCAAATGATCGGCGTGGCAATCGGCACGAAGCTGTTTCCAAAGGCCAATGAAACTCTCTATCGACGGGTTGCGCTGGGGGTGCTGTTGACAATCGGGCTGGTCACGCTGGTAATTTAACCCATGACCATCGAATATCTTTTGTCCATGGACATGCTGATCATGCTGTCGGCCTTTGTCGGGTCGGGGGTGATCCGTGGG
>CALGIA010000236.1 GCA_937916005.1 uncultured Rhodospirillaceae bacterium | reverse complement strand
CATTATTCGTAACTTTAAATAAAATTGTACTATCTTGTATTGTTTGAGATTTCATCAACGAAATCAATGATTGCAGCGGCTGCGCCATGATCATAGAGATCGTTATGGCCGGCGGCGGGATAGTACTTTGCCGTCTTGGGCGCAACGGCCGCATCGAACAATTCACGGCCGAATTCCACCGGAATGACCTCATCCCGTTCGCCGTGGATGATTAAAAGCGGCGTATGGATGAGGGCGATCTTCGCTTTCGAATCGAACCGGTCGCGCACCATCCAACGGGCCGGGGCGAATGGGAATCTGCGTGCGGCGATATCCGTAATGGAGGGATAGGAGGCCTCCAGCACCAAAGCCCGGAACGGGCCGACGGATTCCGACGCCATCTGGACCGCGACGCCGGAACCGAGGGATTCTCCGTAGAGCACGGTATTTCCGGTCGGCACGCCCTTACCGGCCAGAAACTTCAGGGCCGCCCGCCCGTCATGATAAAGCCCCTGCTCGGTCGGGTGTCCAGGATTTCCGCTATAGCCGCGCCAACTTGTCAGCAGCACGCCCCATCCCGCCTCGAGATAGGGCCGCACTTTTGACACCCGAAAACCGATATGGCCCGCATTGCCGTGGAAATAAACCAGCACCGGCGCAGTGTCCCGATCCGGGGCCCGCCACCAGGCCGCATGCCGAAGACCATCACTGGTATGGAGAGCAACCACCCCCATGTCGGCGGCACCGTACTGCCCGGGGGTGGAGCGGGTCATATCCGGGAAATATATAACCCGGCGCTGGAACACAAACAGCAGGCCGATGACCAGCACATAGACGGCGACGGCGCCAAGAGTGATGCGGGTCATGGATAAGGGGAAAGAATTATTCGTCGGGGTGGGACTGGCCCGGGATCAGCTTTGCGAGCTCATTCTTGACCTCTTCCAGCGACATGACGTCGGCATATTTCTGTTGCAGATCGAACAGATTGGCTTCATGGGGCCCCTCCGCGCGATCGCCAACGCATTCGCGTGGAATGATCGGCCGGAAGCCGTGGCCCATGGCGTCCACCGCGGTCGCGCGCACGCAGCCCGACGTGGTGCACCCGGTCACGATGGCCGTATCGATGCCGCGCCGCGCCAGCCAGCTTGCCAGATCGGTTCCGAAAAATCCCGATGGGTAATGTTTTTCAATAATCCGTTCGCCATCGCGCGGCGCCAACTCATCGACAACCTGAGTCGCGTATGTATCGGGGATAAGAACGTCGTTCATGCCGGGAGATTTGAGATTGAAGATGCCGTTCTCGCTGCCATCTTCCGCATAGACATGGCTGGTATAGCAAATTGGAATATCAAGATGGCGCGCCACGGCGAGCAATTCGGCCGTGTTGTCGATGGCTGACTGAATATTTCCTCCGCCGAATTCATCCGGGTCGTTAAAGGCGTTGATGAAGTCGATCACCAGCAGCGCCGGGCGCTTGCCGAACCCCATGCGCTTGCCGAAGCCCTGTTTCTCATAAACTTCCAAATCGTCCGCCATCACCATCTCCTCCTGTTCCTGTAATCCTACACCGGATTTCAGCACAGAGCCAAGAGAGCCCCCCAAGGATCCTCAAGAACCCTCAGATCAGAACCGATAGACCAGACCCAGAATCAGATCGTGGGACACATAGCTGTCGGCGGTCATGATTGTGGTGTCTTGAAACGGCCCGCTTTTAACCTTGCCCAAATCAATAAAGCGATAGCCGACTTCGAACTGCCAGCCTTCGGAGATGTGATACATGACGCCCGCCATGACGGACCAGCCGAGATTATCCTTGGTGTCGCTGCGTTCTTCCTTGGAGGTTCCGGCAAGCGGCACCCGGTCGACCTCGGATGTATTGCGCACCCAGCCCATGCCGGCGCCCAGATAGGGTTTGAACCCGCCCCGCGGTTTGAAATCATAATAAATGTTGGCCAGGAGTGCGTCGGTCTTGAGCTGGTTTTCAAACCCGGCAGCCGTGCCGCCGACAACCCGCGTATCGAAATCCATCCGAAACCGATGATGGTATTCAAGCTCGGTACGAATCGGCACGCCTTTTGCGGCCCAGTCATACCCCGCCGCCAGCGCCATTCCGCCGACGATATCCTTATCATTGCGAATCTGCAGCGTTCCGGAAGAGGTCTGGGTCACATCGTCAACCAGCGAATAGCCGCCAATTCCCCGAAAGACCAGATAGTCCCCCGTCCGATCCCGCGCCATCGCGGAGTAGCCGCCAGTTCCGGCCAAAATCATTAAGACAGCGCCGAGAACAACGCCACGCAGGTTTCGGATCGACATCTTTCCCCCCACAACTCATTCGTTGGGAAATGTCGTATCTCTTGTTAGGGGGCTTGTCCAGCACTCCGGGGGATAATGGTCACCCGTGTTCGGGCTCCTTGCGCCGATCCATCTTGAGACCGGCGACCAGCCCTTCCGCGCCGCAATTGTCACAAACGGCGCGCCGCGCGGCGCACAGGAAATAATTACCGCAGGAACAGCAAATGATATGGCGCTGTCCAACCCGCTCCACAATCCGAAGGGAGTTGGGACCTGAAGAACCCACACCTAAAGACGATCTTTTAATCAACTACGGCACCAAACTACGCTAAAAACACAATATTTCGCAAAACACGAAGACTTCTATTATTAAAACAATTTATTTTTAGGGGAACTATGCCCGAAAGTTGGTG
>CALGIA010000235.1 GCA_937916005.1 uncultured Rhodospirillaceae bacterium | reverse complement strand
ATAATGCATGGCAAGCACGATCCCCGTGGCGATCATGATCACCAGAACGATGCCGGCCAACGACCCAAAGTTCCACCAGTAATTCAGGTTGCGGGGGGTCGGATACTCATAGAGTTCCTTGTCCAGGAATTCGACCATCGGAAGGCGGTGATCGATCCATTCGACGAGCTTGTTCTTCATCCAGGGTTGGGGCATCTGTGCGGCCGCTCCTAACCGATTTGGAGTAGTTTGTCGGAGACGAATTTGTACTCCGGTATGGAAAGGTTTCTCGGCGCGGGACCCTTTCGGATCCGCCCGGACGTATCGTAGTGAGACCCGTGACAGGGGCAGAACCAGCCGCCGTAGTCACCGCGCCGTTCACCGGTGCGCTGTCCCTTGGGAATGCAGCCGAGATGGGTGCAGATACCGACCACGACCAGCCACTCGGGCTTGGTCACGCGCTTGGAATCGGCCTCGGGATCAGGCAGGTCGGCCAGATCGACTTTACCGGCGGCTGCGATCTCGGCTTTCGTGCGCCGCCGGATAAAGACCGGCTTGCCGCGCCACACCACCGTGATGCTCTGCCCTTCCGCGATGGGCCCTATATTCACTTCGGTGGTGGAGGCGGCCAACGTATCGGCGGCCGGATTCATTTGACTGATCAACGGCCAGACAGCGGCCGCTGCTCCTACGGCGCCGAAAGCGCCAGTTGCGTACAACAGGAAATCACGCCGGGTTTCGCCCTCTCCGTGGGCGGCGCTTCCGGCCGCATCTTCCGCATTCGACATCTTTTACCCCTTGGCGGACTTCGTCAGGTTGGGCTGATTGCTATCATGATCGTCAAAACCGGCAATGCGGCACTGTGCCGCAGACAAGTTTATGAACAAGATGGTTCCTAGCCCGGCGACGGGTATAATCCAAATCATCCATTAATCAAGTCTTATACGCGACAAATGGCCGAATCAGGCGCAAAACCAGAGAGAAAATTGCCAGAAATGCGGATTGCACTGTTCGAACCCGACATTCCACAGAACACCGGCGCGGTGCTGCGGCTCGCCGCATGCATGGGGATTGCGGTCGATATCATCGAGCCCTGCGGCTTTTTGCTGGGCGAACGCCAGATGCGCCGGGCGGGAATGGATTATCTCGACCATGTGGAAATGGTCCGTCACAATTCATGGCTCGATTTTGCGGGACAAAATACCGCATCGAGACGAGTACTGCTGACAACCAGGGGCAATATGGCCTATGACAGGTTTGTGTTTCAGAAAGACGATACGCTATTGATCGGGCGGGAAAGTGCCGGTGTGCCGGATGAGGTTCACACGGCGGCGGATGCGCGCATCATAATTCCCATGGCGCCGGGCCTGCGTTCGCTCAATATGGCGATGGCTGCGGCGATGGCCCTGGGCGAGGCATTGCGCCAGACCGGCGCCCTGCCCCATTCACCAACCGCGGAGACCGCATGACATGACCATGGAAGACCAGAAAAGCCGGGCAACGGCGTGGTTCAAGGAGCTTCGCGATTTGATCTGCGCCGCGTTCGAAAAGCTTGAAGACGATTTCGACGGACCCGGCAACAGCGCCGCGCCTGGACGATTCGAGCGCACCAGCTGGCAGCGGCCACCGAGCGATGGCGGAAAAGAAGGCATGGGCGGAGGTGGCGTCATGTCGGTCATGCGCGGACGGGTCTTCGAGAAAGTCGGCGTCAATGTGTCAACCGTTCACGGCGAGTTTTCGCCCGAATTCCGCAAGCAGATGCCGGGCGCGGAGGAAAATCCGGAATTTTGGGCCAGCGGAATTTCGCTGGTCGCCCATATGCGGTCGCCCCTGGTGCCGGCTGTCCATATGAACACGCGCTTCATCGTGACCACGAAGCATTGGTTCGGCGGCGGCGGCGATCTGACGCCAATGGTTCCCGTCGATGCGGACACGGCGGATTTTCACGCCGCCTACAAGGCGGCTTGCGACAAGTACGACCCGGCCTATTACCCGGATTTCAAAAAACGCTGCGACGAATATTTCTTTTTGCCGCACCGGAACGAGTCGCGCGGCGTGGGCGGCATTTTCTATGACAATCACAACACCGGTGACTGGGAGGCCGATTTCGCCTTTACCCAGGATGTGGGGCGCGCGTTTCTGGAGGTCTATCCCAAGATCGTGGCCCGTCACATGAACGAGCCCTGGACAGCGGAACAGCGGGAACATCAGCTTATCCGCCGCGGGCGCTATGTGGAATTCAACCTGCTCCACGACCGGGGCACACAATTCGGGCTCAAGACCGGCGGCAATACGGAAGCCATCCTCATGTCGATGCCGCCCGAGGTGAAATGGCCCTGATTGGCTATATTGGTAAAAATCGCACTCATGCTAGCATGGGATGCTGACACAACGGGACGACGGAACATGACAAAAAGAATCAAATGGGCAATGTCGCTGGCGGCTGTATTTCTGGCCCTGGCCGCGCCGGGTCGGCTACAGGCGGCGGATCTTCCGGTGTCGGCGTTTTTCGGAACATATTCCGGCGGCGGCGTGGCGGAGAACCAAGACAGCATTTATTTTGCCATAACCGCGCGGGATATGGATGTGATCATCCGGCCAGAAGGCTCTGGCTTCAAGGTGACCTGGACCAGCGTGATCCGACGCGGCGGCGATCCGTCCAATCCGAAAATCAAACGTAAATCGACGACCCGCATATTTACGTCGACGAAACGGCCCGGCATATTCCGCGCCACCGACAGCGCCGACCCCATATCGGGCGAGGAAATGAGCTGGGCGCGCATCAGGGGCCAGTCGCTGGTCATCTATCAGATGGTCATTGGCGATGACGGGGCCTATCAGCTGCAGCGCTATGTGCGCACCCTGTCGGGGCTTGGCATGCAATTGACCTTCACCCGGCTGAAAGATGGCGAGCGCGTGCGCACGGTCAAGGGCCGGATGGTCAAGACCGCCAATTAGAAAACAGCTGGATTTCAATACCTTATCAATGAATTCCACCGTACATTAAGGTGAAATTCATCCGGCGCGGCGCGTAAGGAACGAGGCAATGGCCAGACAATCCACCACCAGGCCCCAGGCAAATGCCAGACAGGCATTGGCGAAGCGCGCGGCGGGCGTCAAAAGCACCATTTCCAAAAGAAGCGCGCCGGTCATGCAACCGGTTTCCCCACCAGCCTCCCATGGTCCGGACATGCGAAGCTGGATGCGCGATCTGGAAATGGCCGGACTGCTGCGCCGTATCAAGGCGGAAGTGGATTGGGACCAGGAAATCGGCGCCCTGGCGCGGGCAAATCTCGCGCTCAAGGGTCCCGGATTGTTGCTCGAGAACATCAAGGATTATCAGGATACCATCTGCACCCGGATGCTGACCTGCGCCGTCGGCGCCCGCGACCAGATTCTACGCCTCGCACGACTGCCCAAGGATACGTCCGACAAGGCGCTGGTGCGTCATTTCAAGAATGTGTACCGCAAACCCGTCGCGCCGGTGATCGTCGAAAACGGTCCGGTAAAATCCCACATCCTGACCGGCCGCGATATCGATCTGCACCAATTTCCGGCCGCCAAATGGCACCACAGCGATGGCGGAAAATACATCAACACCTTCTGCGGCGTGGTCACCCGCGATCCGGAAACCGGTCATACCAATGTCGGACTCTATCGGGGCCAGCTGCTCGACGGACACCGGATCGGCACGCTGCTGATGCCGACACAGGGCTGGGGCGGCCATTTCGGCAAATACGCCAATTTGCCCAAGGGCAAGGAAGGCCACATGCCCGTGGCCGTGGTCCAGGGCTGGCACGATGTGTTGCCGTTCTGCGCCGGCAGCCCATTCCCGAAACATGTCTGCGAGTGGGACATGATGGGCGCGATCCTGGGCCGGCCGGTCGAGCTGGTGAAATGCGAAACCGTCGATCTGGAGGTTCCGGCCAGCGCGGAAATCGTGTTCGAGGGCTATATCAACCCCGACCCGGACTCCTACGAGATGGAAGGCCCGTTCGCCGATTATCCGGGACATCTGGGCGGCCGGCCATCACGCAAACCGGTACTGGAACTTACCGCGATCACCCACCGGGACGATCCCATCATGCGGGGCGCGCTGGAAGGCGCGCGGCCCGGCTTCCCGAGCGAGGATTCGCCGCTCTGCGCCTATTCATGGTCGGCCATCGCCTGGAACATGCTGGAAGATGCCGGCGTCGACGGCGTCACCGATGTCTGGATGCCGCCGGTCACCACCGGCTGCAACATCGTGGTCCAGATCCACAAGCGTTATCGCGGCCATGCCCAGCAGGTCGGCAACGCGCTATGGGGCACCAGCGCCGGGCAGTGGTTCTTCAAGAACGTCATGGTGGTCGAGGAAGACATCGATATCCGTGACCGCGAGGCGCTCGACTGGGCCATGGGATTCCGCGTCAATGCGGCCGAAGGCCAGTTGCAGACCTTCGGCGAGACATTCGGTTCGGTGCTCGACCCATCGGTGGCGCGCGAGAAAATCAACATTGCCAAATACGGCACTGGAAGCTGGACCCGGGTCCTGATCGACGCGACCCGCAACTGGAACTTCGAGCCCAACCCGGATTGGGGCGGACGCCGCATGGGGCCGATCAACACGATCCCGCCGGAGACCGAACAGAAAATCCACGATCGCTGGTCAGAATACGGTATCGGCGTGCCTTATCTCGACGACGACGCGCGCGAGTTGCTGACCATGGAACAGCTGCGCAAGATCCTGCCGGAAGTTTAGGCGTCCCGCTCCACCGACCGTTCGAGCCGCGCCAGGCATGCGTCCCGGCCGGGGCGGAAATCCTCGCCGATCCACCAGGTCTCGATTTCCCGTAGATGAACGCCGATTTCGGGGCCTTTGGGGATCCCGAGAGCCATCACGTCAGCGCCCTTGAGCGGAAAGCTGATCGGATTCCAGTCCTTGGCGGATTGCCATAAGGCGGACCGGTCGTCTCCATCATCCACCCAATCGATCAAGACCAGATCGCGAAACAGATCGATGCCGAGCCGATAGATCATTGCGCGCTGGTCGCGGGGCTCCATGGCGGAACCGGCCTGCCCCCGGTTGGCGAGAATATCGCCGAGCCGGCCGCATTCCCTGCGCGACAGACGCAGCCGGTCGGTAATTCCCATAGCCGAATCGCGATCACCCTCGAGAATCACGGCGAGCCGCCGGATCCCATCGGCGGGATGGTCCAGTTCCGTCTCCAGGCGCACCAGCCCGGCCAGCCGGTCGGGGAACCGCGCCTCAGGCAACAGATGGCCCAGCACGCCTTTCCCGGCCATCAGCTCAACCACCGATGCCGGGTCGGGCGCCAGCAGCAACCGCGACATCTCGGCCCAGACACGTTCCGCGGACAAATCCGGCAGGCGCGGCGCGAACTCGGCACAGGCGGCAAGCGCCACTTCATCGGGCGCTCCCTTTCCATACCAGGCAAAAAAACGGAAAAACCGCAGTAGCCGCAAGACATCTTCCTGGATCCGCGCCCGCGCATCGCCGACGAAGCGGACCCTACCGGCGCGCAGATCACACACCCCGCCGGCCGGATCGTAGAGCGTTCCATCGAGATCGCAGAACAGTGCGTTCATGGTGAAATCGCGCCGTTCGGCATCGGCCCGCCAATTATCGGTAAAGGCGACCCGCGCATGACGGCCGAATGTTTCCACGTCATGGCGCAACGTGGTGATTTCGAAATGAGTTGCGCCGGCAATTGCGGTCACGGTTCCATGGGCGATGCCGGTCGGGATGGCGCGAAGTCCCGCGCGCTCAAGAAGCCCGGTCACCACATCGGGCGTCTCGGTGGTCGCGATGTCGACATCCTTGACCTTGCGGCCCAGCACGGCGTCGCGCACGCAGCCGCCGACGAAGCGCGCAACCGCGCCGTCCGCCGACAGCGCCGCCATCACCGCGCGGGTATCCGGCGATGACATCCAGTCCTGGGGCGCGATTTTTTCCGCGCTTTCCATCAGCTTTCAAGAGCCTCGGCAAGATTGACCAGAAGCCGCGCCGTCAGCCCCCAGATATGATAATCCTGATAGGGCAGTACGTAAAACTGTTGCTCGACACCGCCCCGGATTCGGGTTTCGAACTTGTGGTTGGCCGGGTCGAGGGCGAAATCAAGCGGCACTTCAAACACCCCGGCGACCTCGCCTGGATCAGGCGTCAGCTCGAACGGCGGCGTGACCAGCCCGACCACCGGAACCACGTGATAGCCGGTGCCGGTTTTGCGCTCGTTCAGCCTTCCGACCAGTTCTACCCGGGTACGCGGCAATCCGATTTCTTCCTCGGTCTCGCGCAAGGCCGTGTTCTCCGGCGTCAGATCACTATCCTCCACCCGGCCGCCGGGAAAGGAAATCTGCCCGGCATGGGATTTGAGATGGGCGGTGCGCTGGGTCAACAGCACGGTCATGCCATTCGCCCGCTCGATCAACGGCACCAGCACCGCCGCGGGCACGATATTATTTTCGCTGTCCGCCCGGCCACTGCCCCGCATCCACGGCGCGTCGCCATTATCGGGATGCCGGGAAAGACCGGGTCCATCGAAAGCGTTTAAAATCCGGGTGCGCAATTGGTCTCCGTCGTTCCGCGTCAGGGTTAAGTTTCGTCCAAACGCCCAAGGGGGAAAAACGCCCGGTGGCTCCACACCCCGAAAACCGTTTCCCCGTCGATCAATCGTTCCTCGCCCAGCTCGACCAGATCATAGAATACCGCGCGGGCGATCAGCGCGTCCAACCGGTCACGCACCAATACATAGGGTGACGGTTCGCCGGTTTCCATATCGGTATCGACTCGGATGGGATGTTGGACATCAACGGTCACAATTTCGTCAACATTGGTGCGGAAAGTGATCTCGCGTTCCTGTCCCACACCGGAAACTTCCATTTCAACCGCAACAAAGGGCGCATCATCGACCTGGATTCCGCATTTTTCCGCCGGTGTTTCCAACCAGTACTTGCCGTCACTGTCACAATGCAGGACAGTTGCAAACAGCTTAACCAGCTGTTTGCGGCCAATCGGTGATCCGTGATAAAACCAGTCACCGTTGCGGCTGATACGCAAGTCGATATCGCCGCAGAGCTGTGGTCCGCCGGATTCGACTTCCGCGGAAGTTTCGCCCTCGCCAAGCGCTCTTTGGAGATTGCCGAGGGTAAAATTTCCAAGTGAGGGGTCCGGCAAGATGCGACACTCCAATTTGTTGAGGCGCCCGTGACTGATCCAGTGACCAACCCGGAACCACCCTCCCCCGCCGACAAGGCCGCTCCGGCCCGCACGGCCAATGACGCGCTTTTATCCTCCGGCGGGGCATCACCCGGTCTGGCGGCGGAAATCGAAGCTCTCGGCCACCGCATGGAAATGGCGCGGGATAGAATCGGCCGCATCATTTTCGGCCAGAAAAACGTTATCGACGAAAGTCTTATCACGCTGCTGGCCGGCGGTCACGCGCTGTTGATCGGCTTTCCGGGCCTTGGAAAAACCCGGCTGGTGGAAACCCTGGGCGCCGTGCTCGGCCTGGATGACAAGCGGGTGCAGTTCACGCCGGATCTGATGCCGGCCGACATTCTGGGTTCCGAGGTACTGGAGGAAAGCGAAACCGGCGCCCGGTCGTTCCGCTTCATTCATGGTCCGGTTTTCTGCCAGCTTCTGATGGCCGATGAAATCAACCGCGCAAGTCCACGCACCCAATCTGCCCTGCTGCAATCCATGCAGGAACACCGGGTGACGGTGGCCGGGCAAAATCATCCGCTGCCGGCGCCGTTCCATGTTCTGGCGACACAGAACCCGCTGGAACAGGAAGGCACCTACCCCCTGCCGGAAGCGCAGCTGGATCGCTTCCTGCTGCAAATCAATATCGGCTATCCCGACGGTGCGGCGGAACGCGACATGCTGCTGGCCACCACGGGAACGGCCAACGAAAAACCCGAACAGGTCATGACCGGCGAAGAGCTTCTGGCGGCGCAAAATCTAGTGCGCCGCATACCGGTTGGCGACGCGGTGGTCTCGGCGATTTTGAACCTGGTCCGGAATGGGCGGCCGGAATCATCGGATTACCCGGAAATTCAGAACCACGTGGCCTGGGGACCGGGGCCGCGTGCGTCACAGGCGCTGATGCTGGCGACCCGCGCACGCGCCTTGCTTGATGGCCGGTTGTCACCCTCGGTTGACGACGTGATCGCGCTGGCGCCGCCGGTGCTGCGGCACCGCATGGCGTTGACATTCGCCGCCCGGGCCGACGGGGTCACGATTGGCGATATAATCGACCGGCTGTGCGCGCCCCTGGCCTGAAAATTCCCATGCGCAACAACGCCGCCGCCCCAAATGCGGCGACGGTGCGCCGCGACGCCGAACACGCGGCGGGCAAACTGCCGGCGATCATGGTCCAAGCTGAACGCGTTGCCGCCACGGTTGCCCAAGGCGTCCATGGCCGCCGGCGCGTCGGTCAGGGCGATACATTCTGGCAGTTCCGGCGCACCCAGCCGGGCGACCCGGCCCATAGCGTCGATTGGCGTCAATCGGCAAAGTCGCGCTTTACATTTGTGCGCGAAAACGAATGGGACGCGGCGCAAAGCGTCTGGATCTGGCGCGACACCTCGGCATCCATGAATTACCGATCGAGCGCCGATCTGCCGAAAAAACAGGAACGGGTCGCCGTTCTGGCCCTGGCGTTGGCCTCTCTGCTGGTGCGCGGCGGCGAACAGGTGGCCTTGCTGGGGACGGGCGCGCCGCCGTCCAACGGGCGCGCGGTGATCAACCGGCTTGCGGATCATATGGCCCTTGAACGCGAACCGGGAACCAGCCTTCCCGCACTGGAACCGCTGCCGCGATACGGCCGGCTGGTTCTGTTCGGTGATTTGCTGTCGCCGGTCGACGAGATCGAAAAAATTGTCCGGGGATTTGCCGCACGCGGCGTGACGGGTCATCTGGTCCAGGTGCTCGACCCCGCGGAGGAAACCCTGCCGTTCCGCGGCCGGGTCCGATTCGCGGGCATGGAGGGCGAAGGCGATGCATTGATCGGCCGGGTCGAGATGGTGCGCGACGATTATGCCGCGCTGATGCGCGCCCACCGGACCGCCCTGTCCGATCTCGCGCGCTCATATGGCTGGTCATTCGCTACCCACCACACGGACAAACCGCCCGAATCAGCACTGTTGGCCCTGCATCAATACCTCTCCCAAATGGTGGATTAGGAATGTTGGAGTTCGGGTCATTCGCATTCGCCGCACCGTGGATGCTGTTGGCGGCGGCCGCGTTGCCGTTGCTGTGGTGGCTGCTGCGGGTCACCCCGCCGGCGCCCCGGCTGATGGAATTTCCCGCAATTCGACTGTTATTGGCGCTGAAACCACAGGAAGAAACCCCGGCGCGGACCCCCTTATGGCTGATATTACTACGCATGTTCCTGGTGCTTTTGGTCATTCTGGCCCTGTCCCACCCCCTGTGGCGGCCTGGCGCGATGCTGCATGGCAGTGGGCCGCTGATCATCGTGGTGGACGATGGCTGGGCGTCTGCAATCGACTGGCCGGTACGGCGCGCGGCGATGGAATCCTTGGTCGACCGGGCCGAGCGTGACCAGCGGCCGATCCGCATACTGGCCACTGCACGGCACGCGTCCGACGAACCGATCGCAATTTCCCGGTTGCTGCGCGCCGCCGATGCGCGGGCGTTGATCCGGAATTTGAGCCCCCGCCCCTGGCCGGTCGATCGGCACGGCGCGCTGCGAGCGCTGGAGAACCTCTCCGTCGAGGGGTCGGCGCATATCGCGTGGATTTCCAATGGGATGGGCGAGGAGCTGAGTGATCACCGGGCCGGAGGGTCTGGTCGAAACGATGCCGATGCACTTGCATCCCGGCTGCAATCGCTCGGCTCTGTTCAGGTGTTCACGCCGCCCAGCGGCGCAGCCGGCAAGATGGTGCTGCCGCCGGAGACCGAATCCGGCGCATTGATCGTGCCGGTGCTGCGCGCGGACGCACGCGGCGAAAACAGGATCTGGCTCCGCGCCACGGCGGATGGCGGCCAACTGGTGACGCGCGAAGAAATCCGATTCAAGGACGGTGCGACGCGGGCGAAGGCCCGGCTAGTGCTTCCCGGCGAACAGCGCAACATGGTCACGCGCATCGAGATCGAGGGAGAAACCTCCGCCGGCGCGACATTCCTGCTGGACGAACGCTGGCGGCGGCGGCCGGTCGGGCTGGCGTCCGGCGAGGCATCGGAGACGGAGCAGCCGTTGCTGAGCTCGCTCTATTATCTGGAGCGCGCGCTGAAACCGTTCAGCGAAGTCCGCCGCGCCACCATTACCGAATTGCTGAAACGCGAAATCGCCGTTCTTGTGCTGGCCGATATCGGGAAACTGAGCGGTCACCAGACCGGGCTCTTGTCGCAATGGATTGGAAAAGGCGGCGTCGTCGTGCGGTTTGCCGGCCCCAAGCTCGCCCGCACCGCCAGCGGCATGATACCGGTTCGGCTGCGCAACGGCGGCCGGGCGCTGGGTGGCGCCATGTCGTGGGCAAAGCCGGCCCAGCTGGCGTCATTTTCGGAATCGAGCCCCTTTTTCGGTCTCGCGGTGGCTGACGATGTCCGCGTCCGGCGTCAGGTGCTGGCCGAACCGTCGATCGATCTCAATAACAAGACCTGGGCGCGGCTGAGCGACGGCACACCACTGGTAACCGCTGAAAAACGCGGTCAGGGGTGGCTGATACTGTTTCACACCACCGCCAACACGGAATGGTCGAACCTGCCGCTTTCGGGCCTGTTTCTGGACATGCTTCGACGCATTGTCGATCTCAGCCAGGGCGTGGTCGCCGATGACGCGGAGACGGTCCTTCCGCCGATCGAATTACTCGATGGCTTCGGGCGGCTGGGTCCGGCGCCACCCGGCGTTTCGCCAATTCCCGGCGGCGGTTTTTCGGACGCGCGCGCCCGGCCAAGAAACCCACCGGGATTTTACGGCCATGACGCCGCGCGCCGCGCCTTGAACCTGTCGGCCGGGATCACCGGTTTGACGCCGCTGGGGGAGCTTCCCAGCGGCATCGAAGTTCTGCCCTATGGATCGGACGCTGCGATCGATTTCAAACCGTGGCTTTTGCTGGCCGCGCTGGTGTTGCTCATCGCCGATATGGTGCTCGGATACGCGCTACGCGGCTTGCTGCCATTGCCAGGACTGCGCGGCGGGGCCGCTGCCGTCGTTCTGGTTTGTGCGCTGGTTCTGGTTTCGGAACATGGATTTGCGCAAACCGTAAATCCGCCGCCGGCCGGGCCGGATGCCAAGGTGATTTACGCGACCCAGAAGACCCGACTGGCCTATGTGCGAACCGGAGACGAGCGCATCGATTCGGTCAGCCGGGCCGGCATGGTGGGGCTAAGCCAGATATTGCACAAGCGCACGTCGGTCGAACCCGGCGCGCCGCTCGCAATCGATATCGAGGCCGATGAAATGGCCTTCCTGCCGTTGCTCTACTGGGCCGTTTCGCCGGACCAGAAAGCTTTATCGGATACCGCGACGGAAAAGTTGAACCAGTATCTGAAAAAGGGCGGCACCATTTTGTTCGACACGCGTGAACGCGGCAACTTTGCCACCAACTCGTTCGGCCAGGGCGGCCGCGCGAGCCAGCGGCTGCGTATGCTGCTGAGCGGGCTGGATATTCCGTCGCTGATCCCCGCGCCGCGGGACCACGTGATCGCCAAGGCGTTTTATCTGCTGTCGAGTTTTCCGGGCCGCTGGGCCGGCGGCGCTCTGTGGGTCGAGCGCCGGGGCGGGAACCATAATGATGGGGTGTCC
>CALGIA010000234.1 GCA_937916005.1 uncultured Rhodospirillaceae bacterium | reverse complement strand
GGGCGGCCGGTCGGCTGGACCTGCGAGCGCAGCGAAGGTCTGGTGTCCGATGATCAGGGCCGCGACATGGTGATCGACGCCGAAATCGGCCTCGATTCCGACGGAAAATTCGTCGCCATGCGGCTGTCGTCCAACAATAATGTGGGCGCCTACATCACCATGATCGGGTTTCTGTCGACCAACGGCATCGCCCATTCGGTCTGCGGACCCTACACCACGCCGGCGGTGCATGGTCGGGGCGCCGCGGTGCTGACCAACACGGTGCCGGTGTCCAACTATCGCGCGCCGGGCGGCGCGCCGGGCACCTATGTGTTGGAGCGCATCATCGACATGGCGGCGTCCGAGATGGGCATCGACCCGACCGAGATCCGCCGGCGCAATTTGATTCCCGCCTCCGCCATGCCTTACACCCTGCCGATCAGGCAGACCTATGATTGCGGCGATTTCATAGCCGTGATGGATGAATGTCTTGCAAAGGCGGATTACGCCGGCGCATCCGCCCGCAAGTCCCAGGCCGGCGCACGGGGCAAGCTGCGCGGCATCGGTATTTCCACGACCGTCGATCCCTCGGCCGGCCCGTCGCCGGAAACCGCCGAGCTTCGCTTCGATCCGGGCGGCGACGTGACGGTGCTGGTCGGTTCCACCGCCGGCGGCCAGAGCCATGAGACCATCTATACCCAGATCGTGTCCGACCGGCTCGGGCTGGAAGCGGAATCCATTCGGGTGGTTGAGGGCGACACCGACAAGCTGTCCTGGGGCACGGGCACGGGGGCCGCGCGCACCGCCACCATCGCCGGCACGGCGGTGTTCAAGGCGGTCGACAAGGTGATCGAAAAAGGCACTCGTATTGCCGCGCATATATTAGAGGCGGCGGACAGCGACATCGAATTCGGCGACGGCGTCTTCACGGTGTCGGGGACCGACCGCTCGGTCTCGATCCTGGATGTGGCCCAGGCGGCGTTCATGCCCAACAAGCTGCCGCCCGATATCGAAATCGGCCTGTTTGAAACCGCAACCTGGTCGCCGGAAGTTCAGAACATCCCCAACAGCTCCCATGTTTGCGAGCTCGACATCGACCCGGATACGGGAACCATCGAAATCGTCAACTACACCGCCATTCACGATGTGGGCGTGGAACTCAACCCGCTTCTGGTGGCGGGGCAGGTCCATGGCGGCATTGCCCAGGCGGCGGGCCAGGCCCTGATGGAAAACATCGTCTATGACCCCGATAGCGGGCAACTGCTGTCCGGCTCGTTCATGGATTACGCCATGCCCCGGGCCGATGATCTGCCCAATTATCATATCGCCAGCCATCCCGTGCCGACCCGGACCAATCCCCTGGGCGTCAAGGGCGCCGGCGAATGCGGCACGGTCGGCGGCCTGTCGGCGGTGATGAACGCCATCAACGACGCGCTGGCCCCCCTGGGAATCCGCAACCTGGCCATGCCGGCAACCCCGGAAAAGGTATGGCGAGCGATCCAGGACGCGCGGCTGAATGCCGCGTGAACCCCGGCGGGGTTTGGCGTCGGTGACGCTTTTCCGGCCGGGGCGAAGGGGTTAGACTGGGCCTCAATACGGAAGGGATTGCACATCCGGTGATGGCCACGGTCTTCAAAACCGCTGGAGGGCGTTAGACGTCTTCGGTGGGTTCGACTCCCACTCTTTTCCGCCAATTGCTGATAAACGGCGGTTTAACGCCAGAAACGAAAAAACTGATGACGGCTAACAACGATAATAATCAGGAAATTCCGGTGCTTGTTGTGGGCGCGGGGCCGGTCGGGCTCGGGTTGGCCGGCGATCTGGGCTGGCGCGGCACGAATTGTCTGGTGATCGAACAGACCGACGGGTCGATCGGCCAGCCGAGGCAGGATCTGGTCGGCATCCGCACCATGGAGTTCTGCCGCCGCTGGGGCATCGCCGATGACGTGGCCACCTCCCCCTATCCGCGCGGTTACCCGCAGGACAACGCCTATGTCACCACCCTGAACGGGTGGGAACTGGGCCGCGACCCGGAGCCCGCCATGGAAGATCAGCTTCCGCCGCCCCAAAGCCCGCAGATGCGCGAACGCTGCCCCCAGGACATGTTCGACCCGATTCTGAGAAAATTCGCCGACTCCTTTAAGTGTGTCGAACTGCGCTACCGCACCAGATTCCTGGGGTTTGAGCAGGATGCGGACGGCGTTACCGTGGATGTGGAAGATCTCGAATCCGGGCGGAAATACCAGATCCGCACGCAGTATCTGGTCGGGTGCGACGGGGCCAACAGCAAGCTGCGCGAGTTGGCCGGGATCGAGATGCTGGGCAACCCGGCGCTGACCTACACCACCAATGTGATTTTCCGCTGCGATGGGTTCGAGAAGCTGCACGACAAGGCTCCCGGCTACCGCTACATCTTCATCGGCCCCAATGGCACCTGGGCCACGGTGGTCGCCATCAACGGCCGCGACCAGTGGCGGTTTTCCATCATCGGCAACGCGGTCGACCGGCGCGCGCTCAGCGAAGCTGAAATCCGGGACTATATCAACCGGGCCGTGGGCGTCGAATTCGACTATGAAATTCTCAGCGTCCTGCCCTGGACCCGGCGTCAGCTCGTCGCCGAACGCTATCAGGAAGGCCGCGTCTTTCTGACCGGCGATTCGGCCCACGCCATGTCGCCCACGGGCGGTTTCGGCATGAATACCGGCATCGGCGACGCCGTCGATCTGAGCTGGAAAATGACGGCAATGCTGAACGGCTGGGGCGGATCCAGGTTGCTCGACAGCTACACCGCCGAACGCCGGCCGATCGGCCAACGCAATGTGGATGAGGCCAGGGACAATCTGTCGCGCATGCTGTCGCCGGGCGATAACGACGCCCTGCTGGATGACAGCGCGGACGGCGCCGCCGTGCGCGAACGGGTCGGCGCGGAAATCACCCAGGCCATGCGGCGCGAATGGAACACGCTGGGTATCCATCTTGGTTATGTGTATCACGGCTCCTCCCTGATCTGGCCCGACGGAACGCCCACGCCGCCCGATGAGGTGATGACCTATACCCAGACCGCCCGGCCCGGCGCGCGCGCGCCCCATGTGTGGCTCAAGGACGGGCGCTCGACGCTCGATCTGTTCGGACCCGGCTTCACGCTGCTGCGGCTGAGGTCGGGTGCGCCCGACTGCGCGGTTTTTGAATCCGCCGCTTCGGAAATCGGCCTGCCGCTGGATGTCATTGCGCTGGATGAGGCGGATGTGAGCGCGGCCTATGAAACCCGGCTGGTGCTGGTGCGTCCCGACGGCCACGTCGGCTGGCGCGGCGACCATATGCCGTCCGATCCGATGGCCGTGCTGGACAGGTTGCGCGGCGTCGCGGCCGAGGGGTAGGATTACCGTATCAGGCTCTAACAAGAGGAAAACACAATGGCGACCGTACTTGAGACCATCGCGGAGACCGAAACTCTCGAAGAGCTTTATCCGCGCCTCAACGAACAGTATATCCAGGCCGGCTGGGCCAAGCCCGAGCCGTCGCTGTACCCGGAACCCTACAAGAATTTCGCGCCCGCCAAGTGGTCGTGGGAAACCGGCCGCGCGGCCCTTGATGTGGCCGGGCGGCTGATCTCGACCGATCTGGCTGAGCGGCGCAATCTGATCCTCTATAATCCGGCGTCGAGCTACCGCTACCCCACGGTGCGCACCATGATCACCGCCTATCAGATGATCCTGCCGGGCGAGACCGCGCGGTCGCACCGCCATACGCCCAATGCGCTCCGCCTGATCCTGGAAGGCGAGGGGGCCTACACCATCGTCGACGGCGAACGTCTCGACATGCATGTCAATGATGTGCTGCTGACGCCCAACTGGCATTGGCATGGCCATGGCAGCGAGGCGGATGGGCCGTGCTACTGGCTCGATTGCCTCGACGTGCCGTTGACCCATCTGATCGAACCGATGTTTTTCGAAACCCATCCGGACGGGTTCGAAACGAAAATCACCACTCCGGCGACGTCGCCCAATATTTTCCCCTGGACCCAGGTGCAGGCCGATCTCGACCGCGCGACGCCCGACCCGAAAGGCCGTTATGGGCGGCGCGTTCAACTCGGCGATCCGGCCATGGCGACCATCGCGCTGTTCATGCAGCGCATGGAAGGCGGCATGAAGACACCGTCGATCCGGACCACCGCCAACCAGATTTTCTGCCCGGTCGAAGGCTCGGGCTACACCATCGTCGACGGCGAACGGTTCGACTGGAAGCGCGGCGATGTGATCGCCCTGCCCGGGTGGCGGCCGTTCGAACATCACGTATCCGACGACGCGACCCTGTTCATGATGTCCGACGAACCGGTCATGCGGGCATTGGGCTGGCTGCGGGTCGAGGATTGATTCTTGCGGTTTTTCCGCCCTGCCGCCATTTGGAAATTCAAAGCAGGAGTGGGTCGCCGGGGCTTTGGTGAGCAGTTTCGGTAACTGTCACCGAAACGCTGCACTGGGCGACGGCGACGCCATCAAGGAAATATGGGAGAGATGGCGGCAGCCTGATCTTCAGGCTCTGGAGGCCAGGCTCACTGAACATGTCATCGACAGATTTGCCGGTTCGACGGAACGCTTCCAGTCCCTTGGCGTGTGTATCAATTCACCCGGCAAAACATGCACCACCATCGATACCAAGCATAGTCTTCACATTGGATTACATCTCGATAATTTCGACCGGCTGCCGATCATGGACCGGGAACAGTCCCGCAACCGTGTCTCCGTTAATTTAGGCCGGGGCGATCGATGGCTGTATTTCGGGGCGACCACGCTGATTGCGATGGCGCGAGCCAGCTCGGCGCCGCCCGCCGAATCGCACCAGTCCGTCATCAAGATTTTTTTCAGGCGCCACCCTGAACAGCCCATATTCCGTGTTCGGATCGCGCCGGGGGAAGTCTATATCGCGCCGTCGGAAAACATCGTCCACGACGGCTACACCATCGGCAATCCCCACCCCGATATCAGCTTCACCTTCCTGGGTGATTTTCAGGATTGATGCGTGGAAGGGATTAGCCGTGCTGATATCACTGATACCGAGCTCCTGGCCGGCCAATTCATAAATGTAGCTCAAAGGGCATGATCAGCACAAAACTCATCTCCAATTCCGAGTCCGGCGGGGCATTGGTGGTCAAACGGTTGATTGGGGTTGCGCCGGCCGCGTGAATTGTAGGTGTAGCTCGCCGTGACTCCGGTCGCCGTGGCGGTGATCATGCGGTTGGCCAAATCATATGTGAAGGTAAAAGTCCGGTCGGACGTGAGATTGCCGTTGGAATCGTAGGTTGGAACGACCGCGCTGGAGATCGGGGCACTGGTGTCAGCGAAGCTGAGAAGTTTCGGTTACTGTCACCGAAACCAATTTTGTGATTGCGATTAAGCTTCACGATGCTCTTCAGCAAAACGCAACTTTTTGATCTCGGACGGGCTCAAACACTCTTGAATTCGAGAATACAGATCAGCCGCTGTCGGATAATCCTTTCGTCTGAACGCAGCTTGCGCCTTTGGTCGTAATTGCTCGGCTAAGACTTCAAGTTCATATTTTTCGGACCAGCGTTTTCGTTGTCTTTCCAGCTTTGCGAAAACATCCGAGTCACCCTTCAGCGCTCCTTTTCCAAAACGCTCCATCAACGAACTCAACAGTTCGAGTCCGATGACTATTCCCCTCCTTGTAGTCGCCATTGGGTATCGAAACTGGTCGGCTGTATTTGGGTCGAGAGTCTCAATGATTTCAGATATTGCATATCGAGCCCCAAACGCTGTTATACCAGCCCCGATTTCATACGATTGGCGTCCATGATAGATATCAACTTCAACAGAATTTTTCCGATAACGAACGAGCGTTGACGACTCCTCAATTACGGAAAAACCCAAATCATCGAGGAACGCGAACGCCTCCTTGACCAATTCTTCAAAGTTGAAATCTGCGCGAACAATCGGACTCATTTAACTCACTTTTGTCATTACTTCGGCGGCAGCCAATTGTTGGATCGTGAATTGAATTTCCAACCATTACTTCTTAACAGGTTCCGCTCGGCGTTATGGAACTGTCCACTCGTATCACCCGGGGACACATCACGAATTGGTTTCCCTTTTGCCATTTCCTGACGAAGTATACCAGAATTTTGCTTCCAGTTGGCTTTTGG
>CALGIA010000233.1 GCA_937916005.1 uncultured Rhodospirillaceae bacterium | reverse complement strand
TGATTTCATTCAGGCAATGGGCGGTCCAGGCCGGATGAATCGGGCTCATGTCGCGGGCTTCCGATAACAGCTTGGCGCGCGCGTCATCCATCGCGGCGCGCTTGGCCTCAATGCGCTTGCGCCGCGCATCGACCACGGCCTGCTTGTTTTTCAGCTTGCCGGCCAGCGCATCGCGCAACAACGGAATGGCGAGGCTGGGTTCACCAACCACCGCAATGTCCGTCCTGTGACCGCGGAACGGGAGATCCTGAAAATTGGGATCACTGGCAATCTGGATAATCGTGGCGTCCGCCGATGGTTCGCCAAAGCGGGGGATCCACGGCACCGCGCCATCCAATATGACGATCACGTCGGCATCCTTCACGATTTCACGCGGCGGCCCGCCAAGATTCATCCGATGGCTGGTCGCCATGCTGCCACCGGACATTTCCGTCACGGGAAAGGCGTATCGATCGGCGAGTTCGGCAAGCGCCGCGAAAGCCGCCGCACTGTGAAAGGTTCCACCCGAGATCATCAGCGGGTTTTCCGCCCCGGCAAGGGCGTCCGCCACCTGTTCAATCGCCGCTGCCGATGGCGCGCCGGGTAGCGCACCCGCAGCGCGGGCCGCGCCCGCCGTGCGAGTCGCGCCCGGTCCTGGCTCGACGGCCACGCCGCCCAGAACTTCGCGCGGCAGGGTCAAATAGACCGGTCCCCGGGGGCCCGTCATGGCGATATCGAGCGCCCGCCTGATGACATCCTCGACGGGCTGGCCGGTCCGCAATTCATAATCCCATTTCACATATTCGCGGGTCATGCCGCCCTGATCGAAGGCTTCCTGCCCCCAATGAATGCCGACGTTTCGCGACCCGGCATCGCCGGCTTCGGTAAGCGGCGTGCGCCCGGCCGCCAGCAGCAGCGGCACGTTGTCGCGTGAGGCGTTCATTAACCCGCACAAGGCGTTGGCGGTGCCGACGGTGACATGAACCATGACGCCGGCCATCTTGCCGCTGACCTTGTAATAGCCCTGAGCCATGGACATGGCGACGTTTTCATGGGGCACGGTGACAAATTGAGGAATATCGCTTCCCCGTGTCATTGGCCTGGACAAGGGCCTCGATGATCGGCGCGAAATCGGTGCCCGGGTTCGCGAACACATAATCCACGCCCTGGTTCTTGAGTGCGGACAGATAAGCCTCCGCGACCGTCCTTTCGCCCACGCCCTGTTTGATCCTGCCGTCATCCATCGCAATCATCTCCTCTTGGCGTCAAGCGCCGTATGGTGGAACGCATATTTCATCGATCACGTGGCGCATATTATAGGGGGACTTCCACGCGCCGCCGAATGGTTTTGCAGTCAATGGGACTGCATTCCGCGCGGCGGTTCCCGTCAAGGCGCTCCATGATTTTACCGGGTAAGAGCCAGGCAACGCTCTTCGGGGAAATTCAGGCGGATGGCGTCACCGGGCGATAAATCGCCGTCTTCCAATTTGATCCGCAAATCGATATCGCCCACAGAAACCCAGTATTCAAATATATCACCCAGGAACAGGACGGAACCGACCGTCCCATCGGCCCCATTTACGTTGACGGACTCATCCGGCTTCAGCTTCGCAACATCCTCGGACCGGATCACCATCGTCACGTCGCGCCCAACCTCGAGCGCATCAAGCCATCGGCAGGTAAAATTGCCGATTGATGTTTCGACAACGCAGGTTTTGGCGCCCGCCGCCGGATCGACGGACGCGACCTTGCCGGCAATCATGTTGGACTTGCCGATGAAATTGGCCACGAAACTGTTTCGTGGCGCGCCGTAAATTTCCAGCGGGCTCGATTCCTGCAGCAGATCACCCTGATTCATCACCGCGATGGTGTCGGACATGGACAGAGCTTCCATCTGTTCATGGGTCACATACAGCGTCGCCACGTCCAGCCGCTTGATCATCTCGCGCAGTTCGACGCACATCTCCTCGCGCAGCTTGGCATCCAGGTTGCTCAAGGGTTCGTCGAGCAGAAGTATCTTCGGTTCCCGCACCAGCGCGCGGGCCAGCGCCAACCGTTGCTGCTGGCCACCGCTCAGATTGGGCGCCGGGCGGTTCTCGAACCCGTCCAGCTTCACCAGGGCGAGGGCGTTCATCACCCGGTCCCGGATCGCGTTTTGGCTGAGTCGCGGCCGTTCGTTCTTCAGCGGATAGGCGACATTGTTGAACACGGTCATATGGGGCCACACGGCGTAGGACTGAAACACCATGCCGATATTGCGGTCATAGACCGGCACACGGACCTGCTTCTTGTCGGAGAATACCAGTTCGTCGTCGATATAGATCTCGCCGAGCTGCGGTTCCTCCAACCCGGCGACCGAGCGCAGCGTCGTCGTCTTGCCGCAGCCGCTGGGGCCGAGCAGTGTGTAAAATTCGCCCTTCTTGATTTCGAGCGACAGGTTATTCACGGCCGGTGGCAAACTCCGGTCGGCGCCGTACCATAAACTCAGATTTTCTATTCTTATCAATGCGGTCTCCCTGACGGGCGCGACGTCCTTTTGCGATCAGGCGCCGTGCTCCTCCCTTATCACATTCGCTTTGCGCGATATGTACCAGTAAAGCGCCAGCAGCGGCGCCAGACACAACACGACGATCACCGTCAGCGCCGACGACGTGCCCATGCCGCCGACTGTCCACAGGCCGAACACCACCATCGACAGGGTAGAGCTTTCAGGCCCGCCCAGAACCGTCGCCATGGTGAGTTCCCGGTAGCTCAACAATGCGATCCACAGCCAGGCATACATCATGGCCGGGGACAGCAGCGGTATCAGCACGGTGCGGAACACGCCCCAGGTCCGCGACCCGCTGATATAGGACGCCTCTTCCAGTTCGCGATGCACCTGGATCAGCGCGCCGTTCATCATCCTTGTGCCGTAGCTCAGCCGCACGATCACGAAGCCGATGAGGATCAGCCAGATCGTGCCATAGACCGGCAGGTAATCCTTGAACACGAAAAGGCTGGTCAGCAACAAGCCGATTGCAAAAATGATGTTGGGGATGGCATGGGGCAGAAAGGCGAAAAAATCGAAGATTGCGCGATGGCGAATACGCGAGCGCAGCACCACCCATGAAAACGCCAGGCTGAGCACCAGCACGATGGTCGGCGCCAGCACCACCAGGATGGCGGTATTCTTTGCGCCGGTCGCGATCAGTTCCCAGGGCAGTTCCTCGTAATTCCTCAGCGAAAGGGATTTAACCGCCCGCAAGGATGGTTGCTGGAAAAAACTCAGTAGAGACGACCACACCAGCGCAGCCATGGGAACGACCTGGCCGAGGCAGAGATACACAACAAGAAATCCCCAGGCCAGATAGACGCCCCGCCCGAGCTTGATCAGCCGGGGCCGATAACCCTTGCCGGTGATCACCTGGTAGCGGGCGACATTGCGCTGCATCCGCGTGTACCACCAGCTCAACAGGATCGCGAGCGGGATCATCACCGCCCCCATGGCGGCGGCGTATCCGTAATTCGGCAATTCGGAATCCGAATTGACGAAGATATAGAGGATGGTCGAGAAGGTGTAGATGCGGTTCGACCAGCCGATGATCGCCGGAATATCGAACGCGGCGAAACCGATAATGAAGGCATAGATCGCGGCCGCCATGATGCCGGGCCAGATCAACGGCAGGGTAACGCGCCTGAATGTCTGCAAGACATTGCTGCCGCTGGCGTAGGACGCCTCTTCCAGGGACGGATCCATGGAACGGAACAGCGCAGCCGTCATGACGAAGGTCAGCGGCGCCAGCGCGACGCCTTCGACGCACCCCATGCCAAGAATCGTGGCGATGTTGAACGGCGCTTCGGATAGCCCGAAAAGGTTCTTCAAAAAATGATTGATGATGCCGATCCGCTCCGACAGCAGAAACACCCAGCCCATGGCGACCGTGAAGCCGGGGATCAGCAGCCCGATGGTCATGAAGGTGAACAGGGCCGTCTTGCCCGGCATATCGGTGCGCTCGGCCAGCCACGCCGCGGGCACGCCGAAAAACCCGGCGACCAGCACCGCAATGATTGCGAATAACAGCGTGTCGATCAGGACTCTCAAATTGAAAGGGTCGGTGAGGACCGAGACGTAATTCACCAGCGAAAAATTGAAAGAGAAATCCAGGATGTCGTCGAGTTCCTTATAGAAACTCATCCAGATCATCATCAGAACCAGCCCGAGGATGATCGTGCTGGCAGCGCAGACGAGACCGACCATCACCCGCGGCAACATATCGACGCGATGTTTCCTGTCGCCACGCACGCCAAAGCCGGGGAGCGCGGGAAGCCTCAGCGACCGTGCCATTATTGGGTCCTCGTCATTTCAGGCAAGTAAATCGGGGCCGCTGCCGCTCTGGTTAGGCGGCGGCCCCTTCCGCTTTTAGAGCGAATCTCTGCCTTACTTCTTGCCGCCTTTTTTGGTTCGGCCGCGGATGATCTTGACCATCTCGCGCTTGGTCGTCTTGAGGTCCGGGTTGTCCATCCAGAACGGCACGGTGACGTCGATAAATTTTGCGCCCCGTTGCTGCATCGCGTGAACCAGCTTGCCCTGCATGGAGCCCGGCAGGGAATCAAGATCGTTCGACCAGTACTTGCGATAAAGCGCCTGACCTTCATCGGTCATGCCGAAGACGATATAGAGCGCGGCAAGATTGGGATGGGCCGCATTTTTGGGAACGCCGAGATAATAGTAACGCCGCTGGGCGAAATCATCGAGCAGGATGTGTTCAACCGGCGCACCCCTGGCTTTCCAAAGATCGGCGCCGGTCCGGTTGCAATCCATCACCAGGGCTGCGAATTCGCCATTGGCGATGCGCTCGATCTCGGAACAGCGGATCGCGCCGGCCATCTGCGTCGACAGCTTGCGGATCAGATCAAGGGATTTTTCCCGGCCCCACACCGATTTGGCGGAGACCGCTTCGAACCCTGCGGCATAAGGCGTGCCCGCAATCTTGCCCTTCCATTCGGGCTTCATGAAATCTGAGAACTTGGTGGGCATTTTCCCGCCCGGCATCGTGCTGGTGTTGATCGTCACACCCGGCAATGTGGTGGTAACGCGCACCAGCTTGTTGCCGACTTCCAGCAAATCCGGGGTAATACGCCCCGGCAGCAGCTTCACCCAGTCGAAATCCTCGCGGTAGAGGTCACGCTTCACAATCTCCGAGACGGTGAATGACGGCCCGAGCGAAATGTCGGTGAAGGATTTCTGGCCGGCCTTGGCCTCGGCGATGATCTTGCCCGCGGAGCGCGCCATGGATGGTCCGGCCGCAAATTTTATCTTGATATTGATCCCGAATTTTTTGTTCATTGCCTTGGCGATCGCCTTGGCGCCCGGCAATCCGCCGACCGTGGTGTGTCCCCACGATGTAGACAGTTCTTTTTCAGCGGCCGCCTTGGCGATCAAGGCTTTGAGTTCGGGCGAGAATTCGGCTTTGGCGGCGCTCCCCGTGAACGAAACGACCATTGCGGAGATCATTGCGATCTGGGCAAGACAGAGTCCCGCCTGTTTGATTTTCAACATATTCTTCCTCCCTGTGGTTTGATTCTTTACGATCTAGTCCGACAAGTCCCCAAAACTATAGCGCACTGGACTGATGGCCACTAGAGGGTAGAACGGAGATCAGGATGGCGACATCGAAACCCACTGACACAGCGGCGGCGCTCAAGGTCATCGTGTTCCCGAACACCACCGTATTGCCGCTCTATGTGGGCGAAACGAAGGGGTTTTTCGCCCAACAAAATCTTGCAGTCGAACGCACGGTCACCCCGACCTCGACGTTTCAGATCACCCGGCTGGCGGCGGGCGAATTCGACATCGCCATTGGCGCATTCGACAATATCGTCGCTTATCAGGAAGGTCAGGGTGCGGAGATACTGGAAAATCCCGATCTGTTCGCCTTCATGGGGGTCGCGCGGATGAATTTGCAGCTTGTCGTTCAGCCCGACATCCAAAGCTATGCCGATCTCAAGGGCAAAACCCTGGCGGTCGACGCCGTATCATCGGGCTTTGTGTCGGTGCTGCGCCGTATGCTGGAGCTGGGCGGACTTGGCCTGGAGGACTACGAACTGGTTCCGGTCGGTACGCGGCGCTGGGAAACCATGAAGGCGGGCGAACATGCCGGCGCGCTGATGACCGACAATTTCATGTCGGGCGATTTATCGACCGGGCTTCGCATTCTCGACAACAGCATCGATGCCCTGCCCCCCTATCAGAGCGCCGTGGGGAGCGCGTGCCGCGGCTGGGCCGCCGCCCATGAGGATGAACTGATCCGCTTTATCCGGGCCTATGTCGCCTGCCTGGACTGGATATTCGATCCGGCCAATCGTGACGAAGCGGCCCGCATTCTGGCCGATAACCGGGACGGCATGTCGGCGCAAGCGGCGGCCAATTCGGTGGCCCAGCTGGTGTCCGGACGCGAAGGACTCACGCCGAAGGCCGCGCTGAATATGGACGCCGTGCAGACCGTGGTCGATCTGCGCAACAGGTTCGGGGAACCGCGCAAGGAACTCGCCGGTCCGGAGCCCTATTTGGATTTGTCTTATTACCAGGCGGCGATGCCCACTTAAGCGGGGGCGGATTTTTCTTCTTCCGGGAAGAAACCGAGCTCGATTTTCAGCCCGTTGGGCTCATGGACATAGAGCTGGATCATGGATCCACCCCGGGCGACGACCTTGTCGTAGGCCACGCCATTGCGGTCCAGCCTGCCGATCATCTCGTCCACGTCGGTCCCGAACAGCGCCATATGATCGACCCCGGTTCCGGTCGCGTCCCTGACGGTGCGGGGCTGACCTTCGCATGGATCCTCGGTCAAATGAACGAACGGGGCGTCATTACCCTCGCAATACAGCCAATGTCCGCGTTCCGGAAAATTCGGCCGGAAACCATCGGTCAGCCCCAGAGCATCGACAAAGAAATTCCGCGTTTCATCAAGCCTCGACGTGCGGATCTGGACGTGATTGAGAATTTTAAGCGGCAAGTCATTCTCCCTATTTATCCAATAGCCCGATTAAATTCCGAGTTTCTCGGCAAACGCCGCGCGCCATTCGGAGAATGGCCTTTTAGTCGGGTCGTCCTTGATCAAATCTTCGGTAAAACGCATGATTTCGTCGTCATTGAGGGATAGGTCCAACGGCACGCCGCAAGGTTGGGCCACGTACCACGGCGTATCGAGAAACACTTCGGTCCGGTTTTCCTCCGGGTCATAGCAATAGACCGACCAGGCATTGCCATGGCAGATCGGGCCGACGCGGGTAACGCCCGGATAGGTCAGCAATTCGGTATGAATTTTGCGCAGCCGGTCCAGGGAATCGACCCGGAACGACACATGATTATGGTGCACCATATCGGCGGTTGATGTGCGCCCTTCATACAGTACGAATTGATGATGATCGCGCGGATCGGCGCACATGAACGTGACCTCGCCGCGCCCTTCGATAAAGCCGTGATCAGTGACATGAAAACCATAAACGGTCGTATAAAAATCAACCATCTTCTTCATATCAAAAACATGAAATCCGGAGTGGCCGATGGAAATGGGCGGTGTCGCCATAAAGATTTCCCCGAATGATGGCGTGACGCGTGGTTCAACGATATTGATTGCCGAAGCCAAGTGCAAATAACATTTTGGAGGCGCCCAACAATTAGCCCCTTTACGCGCCGCGCTGAGCAGGTCAACAATGGCCCAATCACAATTGAGGGGAAAGCAAAATGAACGGGACAGTTTTTTCACTTGCAACCTTTGCCGGGTCGCCCGGTGGGGATTTTGCGGCCATCGTTTTGGGCGATAGCGCGATCGCCTTGAACAGGGTCTACCCGGCCTATCGGGACTCGGCGCGCGGCAAGGCCGGGCCGTTGACGGCGACCGGCAGCATCTCCGCCATGCTGGAAGGCTGGGACCATAATTTTCCGGCGCTGCAGGAAATCGTCGCCTTCATTGAGGACGAAGGCCTGGACAGCGACCGCTTCAAGGGCGCGGTCGCCAAGGTTTCGGGCCTGCGGGTGCTGGCGCCGGTCCAGCAACCGGGCAAGATATTCAACGCGGCGCAGAACTTTCAGGAACATGTGGATGAGATGATCCGCGCCGGCACGTCCGACGGCGCCGGGTCGGAATTCAAGGGAGAGAAATCCACGTCGCGGCCATATCTGTTCCTCAAGGCGCCGAGCGTTCTCGCCGGGGCCGACGACGATATCGCCATTCCCCGGGGCATGGAAAAGATTGACTGGGAGGCCGAGATAGCCTGTGCGATATGGAAAAAGGCCAAACGCGTAACCGCTGAAAATGCGCTCGACCATGTCGCCGGCTTCATGACCACCAACGACGTGTCCTGCCGCGACATCGGCATGCGCGAAGACCGGCCGGCGCTGCGGACCGATTGGCTCGGCGGTAAAAGCCATGACAATTTTGCACCCATGGGACCCCGTTTCGTCCCGATCGCATTCGTCGGCGACCATATGAATCTGTTTCTGCGCCTGACCGTGAACGGCGAAGTCAAACAGGACGGCAACACCTCGCAATTCATCTACACGCCGGAGGAACAGATCGAATTCGCGTCCAACATCCTGACAATCGAACCCGGTGACCTGTTCGTCTGCGGCACCTGCGGCGGCGTCGGCATGGGCACCGGCACATTCCTCAAAGTCGGTGATGTGATGGAAACCGAAGTCGAAGGGCTGGGCAAAATGACCAACCGCTTCGTCGAGGATAAAAGCTGAGTTTCGGTTGAGTTTCGGCTGGGCCCGGGTTGAACCTTGACTGAATGGGAAAGCGGCAGCGGGCGAACTGTTGAAATAACGGAACGAATTTTGCATTGCCCGAGGCTATGGGAGCCCCTACCCGGCTCAAGCTAATTTCTGCCCTTCTCGTCGCTTCCACGCGTTCCCGGTTCCGCACCGGCCGGTTTGCGCGTTCGACTGCCGAGCCAGCCGCGCCGGTAAAAGAAATAGAGCATGATGCCCGCTATCGCGGTCATTAGCCCCAGCGCAAACGGATAGCCCCAGTACCAAGTGAGCTCCGGCATGTTGAGCGGCGATTTGGAGGAATCGAAGTTCATTCCGTATACCCCGGCGACGAATCCCAACGGAATGAATATCGTGGCGATGATGGTCAGAACCTTCATGATCTCGTTCATCCGGGTGCTTATCGAGGAAAAATGCAGGTCGACCAGCCCGGATGCAATTTCCCGATAGGTTTCCACCATGTCCAGCAGTTGAATCGTGTGATCGTAGCAGTCACGGAAGTAGATTGCCGTCGATTCGGTGACGTGGGGCGATGAATCCCGAATCAGCGCATTGATCATTTCGCGCTGCGGCCAGATGGCCCGCCGGAACGTCAAGAGATCGCTCTTCAACACATGGACATCGGCAATCAGATCCGGTCCGGGATGGTCGAGGATGTTCTCCTCGAGGAGCTCCACGCGTTCACCATGGGATTCAAGGATGGGATAGTAGGAATCGATCACCGTATCAAGGAGCGCGTAGGTAAGATAATCCTCACCGTTGGCCCGAATCCGGCCGCGCTGACTGCGAAGACGTTGGCGTACCGGATCGAGGCAATCGCCCGGACGTTCCTGAAATGTCAGCACGTAGCCCTTGCCCAGAAAGATCGATATCTGTTCGGTTTCGAGACGCTCGTGGAACATGGGCATTCGCGTCACGATATAGGTTTGGTCGGCGTATTCTTCGACCTTGGGGCGTTGGTGGACATTCACGACATCCTCGAGAGCGAGGTGATGAATGTTGAATCGCTCCCCGAACCACCGAATCGCGTCGAGATCACCCAGACCGTCGACATTGATCCAGGAGACCGCGAAACGTTCCAGAAAATCATCCAATGCCGCGAAGTCGGTGATCTCCTCCTCCACCAGTTGTTTCTGGTCATAGGCCATGATGCGCACAACGGGCTGCAGCGCCCTGGAATCGGCAATCAATGTGCCCGGCGGTGATCCGGGCGGAGGGCGTTCGGTGCCAAACATTGCGTGGGAGACTCCTGGTCACTGGTTCCGGCATTCTTCGCCTGGTCGCGCAGACGCGGGCGCTTCCTCAGGGCTGTACGGTAGCGCGCAATGATGGAAGGCGGAAGGGATTAGGCGCCCGGCCCGCCACTCTCAATCCAGGAGCCTGGTATGTGACCGTATCCGCATGCTATTCCGGTGTTAAAATTGTTGTGCAACGGCGCTGGCGAACCAAACCAGCGGCAACGGTCAGTCGACGCGCTTTGAATCGGAAGACCGCACGGCCCAATGCAGGGCGGCAAGGGAAAAGACGATTACGCCCAACCCTACCAGCACCATCGCCTCAGTCTTCGAAAGATCAAGCAGAATGAATTTTCGAACCAGCGCCAGAATCGCGATCTGCACGACGATGCGCACCTGAACGATGCTTTGCTTGCGCTCAATGACCTGGACGATGGAATGATTGAATTCCAGCGCGATCAGGACAGTCAAGATACCAGCGAACAGGTTTCGAAATGTATCTGGCGCCGTCAAGTCATCCTTCAGGATAATGAGCTCGTATACTTCGAGCGAGATCTGGATGCATGCGAAAAAAACGATGACGGACACGAGGATGCTAAGGAAAATCGCGATAACCTGTTCGAACCGCTCATAGAACCCGAGCTCGCGCCATACTTTGGTGTATCGATCGAAAATTTTGGTTGGTTTTTCCATCAGTCACCCGTTGGTTTTGCGCACTAGGCGAGCGCCGGAAAGCTTTGCCTGATTCCGTCCAGAATATATTGCGCGGCGAGTGCGCCAAGAACGATTCCGAAGACACGGCTGATTACGTTCACCCCTGTGACGCCGAGATATTTCACGATCCTCGCCGCCACCAGTAACATGAGGAGCGATAGCGCCAGCACCGCCAGCACCGCCAGCAAAACAAGAATGACGACGAGTTGACTAATGACATCGCCCGGGCGCTCGCCGATCAACAGAATCATGGATGCCATGGCTCCCGGGTCCGCGATCAGCGGAATACCGAGAGGAAACACCGAAACATCCTTCTTTGTTATCGCTTCCTCTTCCTCACCCGAGGTTGTCGTGCGAATGCCGCTTTGATGGGCGAAAACCATTTCGATGGCCAGAATGAACAAGAGTACGCCGCCGGCGATGCGGAAGGCGGCAAGTGTAATTCCCAACGATTTGAGAAATATCTCGCCCACGAGGGCGAAGATCACGAGGGTTACGGTGGCGATGGCCACGGCCTTGATCGCCATGGCGCGCCTCTCGGCATCGCTATTGTTCTTCGTCAGAGCAATGAAGATCGGCGCGACCGCGATTGGGTCGACGATGACAAAAAGAGTGACGAACGCGGAGACGATCGCCTCAGTCATTTAGATCTTACCTCGCGCGGCATCGATTATGTCACTTTCGAGCCCTGTCTCGTGGCCGAACCGGCTTTGCGCCTCAATAAAAACTCGCTTGATCTCAGGGAACGAGCGTTTGATTTCCTTTTCCATGTCGGAAATCGCAGTCTCTACTTCCGCTGACGAAAGACCGTCGGCAAAATCGATGCTGATGTTCAACAAGACATCTTCCGGCCCAAAATGCATCGTCAAAAGTTCGTTAACCGGCAGGATGCCGGGTTGACCGGAGACGATGTGGCGAATGCCGTCGATCACGGCGGCGCTCGCCCCTTCGCCGATGAGCAGCCCCTTGCATTCCCTCGCGAGAAGAGCGGCCGTCGTTGCCAGGATCAGGCCGATCACAATCGATGCATAGGCATCGAAAGCATCATTATCGAAAAGCTGCGCGAGCGCGATTCCCGCGAAGGCCACGATCAGCCCCAGCATGGCGGCGGTGTCTTCAAAAAGGACGGTGAATATCGTCGGGTCCTTGCTGCGGCTAACGGCGCTCAGAATGCCGCGCGGTCCCTTGATCCTGTTGAATTCTCGGAATGCGATCGTCCAGGCGATGCCTTCGAACACAAAGGCGACGACGAGAACGAAGTAGTTGATGTGAGCGTTGGATATCACGTGGGGAAAGCGCAGCTTGTCGATCCCCTCGTAAATGGACACGCCGGCGCCCACCGCGAAAACCATGATCGCCACGACAAAGGCCCAGAAATAAAGCTCCATCCCATACCCGAAAGGGTGTGCTTGATCGGCCGGCCGCCGCGCCCGGCGCATGCCCAGCAGGAGGAGACCCTGATTTCCGGTATCGACAACCGAATGGATGGCCTCGCTCAGCATGGCGGAACTGCCGGTGTAAGCGGCGGCGGCGAACTTTGTCACGGCGATAAGAAAATTGCCGGCCAATGCCGCATAGATGACCTTAGTTGATGCGTTGGAGCCTGCCATTCACTTGACCACCGGAATTCGGCATATTGCCGGAACGGTTATGGTCCGCTTGCGCGACGGTGATGCCGTTGGGCGGATCACCTCGGGCGAGATGCTGAAAGGACGGAAGGAGTTTTGCATCATCAGACGCTACGCGACGTCTCTATTCACCTCAAGCCAATTTTCTCTGACAACGCGGTTCAATTCGGTCTGACAATGACCTCCCATTTTCTTGATGCCCCAATGCGGCGTTGGGACCCTTTCGCGGTGCGCGGCGCGACCGCCAACTTGATGGCATCATTGACCTGGTTTGCAGCATCAGGGGTCCTGCTGCGCGGTCGATGAACCGATCGAGAGTATTTTTCCCGGTTTTGGCCCAATCTCAAGACGGGCCGAGCATGTTCTCCGGCCGCACCCATTCATCATACTGCTTGGCGGTCAACAGGCCGAGTGCGAGTGCGGCCTCCTTCAGTGTCGAACCGTCGGCATAGGCTTTCTTGGCGACCCTGGCGGCGTTGTCATAACCGATATGCGGGTTGAGCGCGGTAACCAGCATCAGCGAATTCAGCATGAGTTCGGCGATGCGCCCGTGATTGGCAACGATGCCGGCAACACAGCGGTCGGCAAAGCTGTGCGCGGCATCGCCAAGCAGGCGTGCCGATTGCAGCAAATTGTATATCATCACCGGCTTGAAGACGTTGAGTTCGAAATGGCCCTGACAGCCGGCGATGGTTATCGTGGTGTGGTTTCCCATCACTTGGGCGGCAATCATGGTCAGCGCTTCGCACTGGGTCGGGTTGACCTTGCCGGGCATGATCGACGAACCGGGCTCATTGGCCGGAAGCGTCAGTTCGCCGATGCCCGAGCGCGGGCCCGATCCGAGAAAGCGGATATCGTTGGCAATTTTCATTGCGGCGACGGCGCCGACATTGAGCGCGCCAGATGCAGCGACCAGAACGTCGTGAGCGGCCAGTCCGGCGAACTTGTTCGGCATGGTGACGAATGGCTTCCCGGTGATCGCCGCGACTTCCTCGGCAAACTTTTCCGCAAAACCAATCTTCGTATTGAGACCGGTGCCGACAGCAGTCCCGCCCTGCGCCAG
>CALGIA010000232.1 GCA_937916005.1 uncultured Rhodospirillaceae bacterium | reverse complement strand
GGAAAATGTAATTGTATTATAAGAACTTGTCGTTATAACGGTCGGCCATGAAACGTATAATTATTGCCATAACCGGGGCTACCGGTACGATTTACGCCGTTCGGCTGATGGAATTGCTGCGCGCCGAGACGACGCTTGAAGTTCATCTGGTCATGAGCCGCGCGGCCAAGATGACCCTGAAGATGGAACATGACGCCGATCTGGATTACATCCATGGGCTCGCTCATGAGGTCCATGATTACGGCAATATCGGCGCGTCCATCTCATCGGGCTCGTTCCATTCAAGCGGCATGATCGTCGCACCATGCTCGATCAAGACCATGTCGAATATCGCCATGGGCAATACGGGCGACCTCATCAGCCGCGCCGCCGATGTGGTGCTCAAGGAGCGCCGGCCGCTGCTGATCGCCATTCGCGAAACACCGCTTCATGCGGGTCATCTGGAAAATCTGATCAAATTGTCCCGGCTGGGCGCGATCATTTTTCCGCCGGTGCCGGCATTTTACAACAAGCCCGTCACCCTGCAGGATGTCGTCGATCAGAGTTGCATGCGGATGCTTGACCAGTTCGATATTCATATTGAAAGCGCTCCCCGCTGGGGCGAGCAGGGTGGCATCCCCGCCGTTGGTCAACAGATCGAAGGCGGCAAGAAGGAAAGCTGACCGGCTTAGGGCAGGGGGATTTCGTCTTCGAAATTCCGGGCCAGCTTGTCGGCATTCCGTTGGCGCTCCCGGGCGCAATCCTCATAGATCGTTTCGGGATAGTAGTTCCGGAAATCCGTTATCACGCGCTCATGGGGGTAATCGGACCAGATGCCGTGATCGCTTTCATATTCCATATGGCGGCGGCCTTTTTTGTCGAATTCCTGAAACAGCGCGTTGGCGTTTCCGTCGAATTCGGTGGGCTCCACATGGAACCGGTCACAAAGCTCGATATTGAACGCGGGCGCGGCCTTGACCCATTTTCCGTTCAGATACATCACCGCATAGCCATGGTGGATGAACAGGGTTTTCCCCGCCATGATATTGAGCAACCGTTCCGAACACAGGTGGTTGGTAACGTTGGAAAGCCCGATCCCGGTCGGAATGCCGACGGCGCGCGTGCAGGCGACCATAAGAACGGCTTTTTGAATACAAAAACCGCTGCCGGCCTTCAGAACGAAGCTTGCCCGGTATTCGTCCGGGTCATCGGACATGAAATACGGATCGTAGCGCACCCTGTCGCGGACCGCGTAATACAGCCTGACCGCTTTTTCCACATCGTCGCGCGCGCCCTCAACGGCTTCATTGGCAAAGTCGCGCACGATCGGCGTGTCGTAATCGAAATATTTCGTGGGCCGAAGATACAATTCTCCCGGTTCCGGAAAGCCCTCTGTTGTATGTTCCATGCGCCGACCACTCCAAAATATAACGTACTGACGGGAACATAGGCACGGTCGGCCCTCGCGGCAACAACCGACATGGACCCGTCAGCGAACCTTGCTATAGTGCCGCCATGCTTGATCTTGGACATAGTTTACTGGCGAGCGCTGAGCGTAACCCCCATGCGGAAGCTCTGGTGGACGGTGAAATCCGGCTCGATTACGGTGCTTTGGCCGCGATGGTGGGCCGGGTTGCCGCCGGGCTCGATGAAATGGGCCTGAAGCATGGCGATCATCTGGTGACCATGCTTCAGAACCGGTGGAAAATGGCGACCCTTCACTGGGCCTGCCAGTTCGCCGGCATTATCGTCACGCCGCTCAATTGGCGTTTTACCGCCGAAGAGCTGGATTACTGTTTACGCGATTCCGATGCCAAGGCGGTGGCGTTCGAGGATGCGTCTTCCGCCGCATTGGCGGGGTCTCCGGCGGCGCTGGCAACGCGCCGTATATCCCTGGAACCGGACCAGAACGCGGACATTTCCTTCGGCGCACTTTGCGAGACCGGTCGGTCGTTGTCTCCCGTCGCGACCGCCGACGATATCTCGCTGATGCTGTATACATCGGGCACCACGGGGCGTCCCAAGGGGGTGCCGCGCCGTCATCGGGCGGAACGGGCCGCGGCGCTCGCCCATGTGGCGCAAAGCCGGTACGGTCCCGGTGAACGGACGCTCGGCGTCATGCCGCTTTATCACACCATGGGGGTTCGCTGTCTACTCGTGATGGCGCTGCTCGATGGGTGCTTTGTCTGCCAGCCGCGCTTTGAGGCGGGCCAGGCATTGGAGTTGATGGAACGGGAACACCTCACCAATCTTTTTCTCGTGCCGACGCTGTATCACGATATTCTGGAGCATCCCGATTTTGCCGCGACCGACATATCAACCGTGCGCAAGCTTGGGTTTGCCGGAATGTCCATGACCGATGGGCTCCTGAAACGCATTGCCGCCGGGTTCAAGCCGGAATTGTTCGTGAACCATTACGGATCATCCGAGATCTATACTTTCACCATCAATGAAGACGCGCCAGCAAAGCCGGGCTCGGCGGGCAAGGCGGGAATCAACCAGCGCATTCGCGTCGTCAATCTGGGCACGGATGACCCTGACCGCCTGGCCGCGACGGGAGAGGAGGGCGAGATCATCGCCGACCTGATCAGCGATGAAGCATTCGAGGGCTATTGGAACCGGCCCGATGCCGACGCGAAATCCCTGAAGAATGGGTGGTACTTCACGGGCGACACGGGATTTTTCGATGACGACGGCGATTTGTTCGTGACCGGCCGGGTCGATGACATGATCATCACCGGCGGCGAGAATGTGTCACCGGTTGAAATCGAAAGCCTGTTATCGCTGCATCCCAGTGTCGCCGAGGTCGCCGTGGTTGGGCTGGAGCATGAACGTTGGGGGAGCCAGGTGACGGCGTTCGTCAAGCGCGCCGGCGAAGCGGATGCGGAGACCCTTGACGCCTATTGCCGCGAGTCGGGCCTGGCCAATTTCAAACGGCCGCGCCAATTCATCTTTGTCCGCGACGTGCCGAAATCCCCGGTCGGAAAAATTCTGCGCCGCTTGCTGGTTTCGGGCGACTACGAAGTCGAGGCGTGAATAATTCATGGTAGCGATGGCCGGGGGCGGGCAACGGCACAATCCGATACAGGGTGTCCTCTGGATGGTCGCCGCCGCCATCGCATTTTCGGTCACTATCACCCTGGTGCGTTACCTGTCGGCAAAATTCACCACATTCGAGATCGTATTTTTCCGGCAGGTTTTCGGCGTCACGATCATGCTGCCGTGGCTTGTCCGGGCCGGGGTCGGGATCCTTAAAACAGATCAGATCAAAGTCTATCTTATGCGGGCGGTTTTGACCTATTGCGCCATGTTCGCGGCGTATTATTCGGTCATCCTGATCACCATCGCCGACTCCATCGCACTGCAATTCACCCTGCCGTTTTTTACAATTATTTTCGCCATGGCTATTTTGGGTGAAAAAGTCCGGACCCACCGTTGGATCGCGACGCTCATTGGCTTTGTCGGCGCCATGATCATTATCCGTCCGGGGTTTGCCGAAATAAGTGCCGGCATGTTGATTGCCCTGTCCGCGGCGGCGCTTTATGGCGGCGCAGACACCTGCACGAGGTTTCTGTCGGGCAGGGACAAAGTGAATGTGGTGGTGTTCTATGGCTTCGTTTTGCAGCTTCCCATCGCCGTCGTGCCGGCCGCCGTGACATGGGTGACGCCCGAACTTGCCGATATGGGTTATATCCTGGCATTCGTCATCGTGGCGGTGGGTGCGCAGTTCTGCATTACACAATCCTTCTCCAATGCGGAGGCGAGCCTTGTATCGCCGGTTCTGTTTGTGCGGCTGCCCTTTGTCGCCGTGCTCGGCTTCATCTGTTTCGGTGAACTGCCCAGCACATGGACCTGGCTCGGCGCGGCGATCCTGTTTGCCAGCACTTTTTGGAGCACAAGGCGCGATGCACGGATTTCAAAAACGGAAGCAGAATCCTGATGGGCGTGGGCTGATGGAAGCGGGTTGTCCATGACGCTCTCTTCGCGGGGCATGCTCTACATGCTGGGTGCGGCACTGATGTTTTCGGCGTCGGTTGGCTATGTGCGGTATCTCTCCGATCTGATGAGCACGTTTGAAATCGTGTTCTTTCGCCAGGTCATGGGGTTGGTTTTCATGCTGCCCTGGCTGATGCGCGTTGGGATGCCGGCGCTTCGCACAAGGCAATTACCGAAGCAGTGCCTGCGGTCCGGCCTGTCTTATCTCGGCATGCTGGCGTCCTATACGTCGTTTACGCTGATGCCGATTGCCGACGCGGTGTCGCTGCAATTCACCACGCCGCTTTTTACCACGGTGCTGGCGATCATCTTTCTCAAGGAAATCGTCGGGCTGCATCGCTGGTCGGCGATCTTTTTCGGGTTCATGGGCGTGTTGATCATCGTGCGGCCCGGTTTCGAGGCGCTGACCCTGGGGATACCGATCGCCTTATGTGCGGCGCTGTTTTATGCCGGCTCCAATGTGACCAACCGGGCCTTGAGCCGTACCGACTCGACCGCCGTCATTATGTTCTATGGCTTCATACTGCAAATTCCCCTGGCGGCGATCCCGGCGGCATTTGCCTGGGTAACGCCCGGCTGGGACGCTCTGTGGCCGTTGCTCGGATTCGGGGTAACGGGGATTGTCGCCCAATGGTGTTTAACGCGCTCATTGGCCGTCGCCGACGCCAGCCTGGTCGAACCGGTGATGTTCATACGTCTACCCATCGTGAGCGCCATCGGCTATGTGATGTTCGCCGAAATTCCCGACCAGTGGGTATGGGTCGGCGCGGCGGTAATCTTTGGGTCGACCATCGTCCTCGCCCGCCGCGAGGCGTTGCACTCAAAACGTCAGGCGGCGCTTAAGGGAGAGCCCGGGCCCGGCGGGTCCGGCTGATTTCCCAGGCCACCAGCGCGCCGCCCAGAACGGCTCCCGCAATATCGGTCCACATCCCCCATTCGGCGGCGTTGCGCGGCATCATCAACAGCAGACCCGCCAGGGCGAACGCCAACCTGCCGGGAATTGTCAGGTCGCGTGAGAAGAAGCCCGTCACGCCGGCGGAAACCAGCCAGACCCCGCCGATGGCGGTGGCGAGCGCCATGATCATCTCGGTGTAATCGCCCCGGAACAACAGGCTGGGTGAAAACACGAACAGGAACGGGACGATGTAGGCGGTCCAGCCGAACCGCATGGCTGAAAACCCGGTGCGCATGGGCGGCGCTTCAGCCAGGTTCGCCGCAAAGAACGCCGCGATCGCGACCGGCGGTGTAATCATCGACATCATGCCGAAATAGAAGATGAACATGTGGGCCGCCATGGGGTCGACGCCGACCTCGATCAGTGACGGCGCGATCAGCACGGCGAGCAGGATATAAACCCCGACTGTCGGCATGCCCATGCCGAGTACGATGCAGATCACCGCCGCCATCAAAAGCAGCGCGATCAGATTGCCTTCACCCAGATCGACCAGCACGGCGGTCAGCACAAACCCCATGCCCGACAGATTGAGCACGCCCAGAATGAATCCGGCGGCGGCGACGATCATCATCACGTCGAGCACGCTGGTTCCGGTCATCACCAGTGACGTCAGAATGTCGCGGAATTTCATCCGCGTACCGCCATAGCCGAAAATCAATCCGACGGCCATGACAGCAAGACTGCCATAGAGCGCCGCGGTTTCCGGCTGCATGTTCAGCACGAACAGCCCGTAAATCAGGACCGCGAAGGGAATTGCAAACGGCCAACCCTTGCGGATCACCGGCAGCAGGTCGGGAATAAGGTCTCGTTCAACGGCGGAAATACGCAGCTTGCCTGCTTCCAGATCGGCCAGAATGAACAGGGCGACATAGTAGAGGATCGCCGGAATTGTCGCAGCCAACACCACCTCGGCATAGGGGACCGCCAGCATATCGGCCATGAGGAACGCCACAGCGCCCATGACGGGCGGCATGAGTTGTCCGCCGGTTGACGCCACGGCCTCGATTGCCGCAGCCACATGGCCCGGATAGCCGGCGCGCCGCATCATGGGGATCGTGACCACGCCGGTCGCCAATATGTTGGATGCCGCAAGCCCGGAGATCGAGCCGAACAGGCTCGACGCGGTAATGGCGATTTTCGCCGATCCACCCCTGTAGCGGCCCATGATGGCGATAGCAATGTCGTTGAAAAATTCCGATCCGCCGGACCGCAGCAGCAACTGGCCGAAGAACACGAATGAAAAGACGATAGTTGTCGCCACATTGGTTGCGATGCCGAGAAGCGCGCTCGTATCGAGCGACAGGTAGATGAGCAGGGTATCGAGATGGTTTTCACGGATTTCGAACTTGCCGGGAACCAGATGACCGGTCAAGGCGTATGCGAAAAAGGCCAGCACCACGATCACCAGGGTCCAGCCGGAACTCCTCCGCAAACCTTCGACGCAAAGCACAAAGAAAATTACCGAAACGAAAATGGCGTCGGGCGCCGTGCCGATCAGCCGATCGATCAGATCCGGGTAAACGATCGCCAGATAGGCGCCATTGGCGAGCCCCAGCACGGCGAATACCGCATCATACCAGGGAAGATTGGTTCGCTTTTCGCCGCGCCTGGCCGGGAAATGTAGATAGACCAGACAGATGGCCAAAGCCAGCATCGCCGACATGAACTGCTCCGTATAGAGCGACATGCCGGCGGCCCGGTATAGATCGGCGGCCCAGGCCAGCGATCCAAGGGTCATGGTCGCGGCCAGAACCGGTCGAACGGTCTTTACAATCGGCGACAGCGCGTTTTCCGGCGCGTCGCCTTTTTCCTCGTTCACCACGAGAATTCTACATCAGGCCTTCAGGGCATAATGCCTTTTTCGCGGAAGAACTTCACCGCCGCCCGATGAGGCTGAAGGACGGAGAATTTCTTGCCCATTTTGTTCGGAATGAATCCCCGGAAGGTGGGATGTCCCTTGGCGAGGTCTTTCTTGTTTTCATAAACCGCCTTGACGACTTTATAGACGATTTCATCGGAAACATTCGAGCCCGTGGTCAGCGCCACATCGAAGGTCAGCATGTGGATGGGTTCCAGAACGCCGGATCGGTGGGGCGCGGGCGTGACCCGCTGGATATAGAAATCCTCGCGGATGCTCTTGACCGCCTTGAGAGCCGCAGGCGAGTCGCCCAGATCAATGAACCGCACGCCGCCCAGCGCGGCGTTGAGTTCTTTCGCCTTGGGTGTCGCGGGCGCCATGATGGTGCCGTCGCTTTTGCCCGCCTTGAAATCGTTGGCCGCGCGGATCAATCCCGGCGTGGGGATGCCCTTGATATCGGCAAAGCTTAACCCGCCGGTTTTGAACATTGCCTCCATCAGGATTTTGCCCTGGTTGAAAGCCTTCCAGCCGCTGGGCAGACGAAGACCCTTGAGTTCGGAAATTTTCCGGATTGGTGAATCTTTCCGGATCAGGACGCCGACGGGGAACGAAACCAGAAGGCCTGCCGACCGCAGTTTTTTGGCCGGACGCCCCTTGAAGGCTTCATGACCATTGATGGCGGCTGCGGCCTGGGTGACATCGACAATGGACAGTTCGGCCTGGCCCCGCTCGATGGCGACGATCTCGGCTTCCGTGCCGCGCATGGGGCTGACGCGGACTTTCAGATCCGTATGTTTCAACAACATCTTGGACACCACAGTGGCCTGAAAATAAATCAGAGACCCCTGCGGCAGGGATGCAAATGAAATGGTCTGAGCTTGGCCCGGTCCCGCGATCATGGCGCTGGCGGCGGATGCGGCAAGAACGGCTGCAAGTTTCTTCATCGGTATTTCCCCCTGATTTCTCGTGATCGATTAATTGACCTGGACTGTAGCGCCATGTTTGGGAAACACGCAACCTGACGTGCGGTTAAATTGTCATGTTGACGGGACGGGAAAATCGTCTGATCATTCCTCCATGAAAATATTCAACTTTCATCTGATGCCTTACGGCGCCATTGATTTCGACGCCATTGCGAAGAACAAGGGCGCCTGGGTCACGCTGCCCAACAGCGAATATGATCCTGAAACCGGCGCAGATCTTTATCATCGCTATCTTGATGAGTTGGAATATGCCGACCAGCTGGGCTTTGACGGCGTCTGTCTGAACGAACATCACCAGACCGCTTATGGCATGATGCCGGTTCCCGGTGTGCTGGCCGGCGCGCTGGCGCGGTCGGTGAAGCGGGCCAAGCTGGCGATCCTTGGCCGCGCCCTGCCGTTGGTGAACAACCCGCTGGTGGTGGCCGAGGAATACGCCATTCTCGACAATTTAACGCGCGGCCGGTTCATCGCCGGGTTCGTGCGCGGCATCGGCGCGGAATATCACGCCATGGGAATCAATCCGGGATTCTCCAAGGAACGTTTCCACGAAGCCCATGACATGATCATCCGCGCCTGGACCGAGCCGGGACCGTTCGCCTATGAAGGCAAGCATTACCATTTCGATTATGTAAACCCGTGGCCGACGCCCTATCAGAAACCGCACCCGCCCATCTGGGTGCCGTCCCAGGGGTCCGCCGACACGATCCGCTGGGCCGCCCAAAAACGCTATACCTATTGCCAGACCCTGAGCCCGATCAAAGCCGTGGCCGGATTTTTCGACATGTATCGCGAGGAAGCCAAGAGAGCGGGCTACGAGGCGACCAACGATCAGCTGGCCTGGTCCAACACGATCTATGTGGCGGAAACCGACGCCAAGGCGCGCCGTGAAGCGGCCCCTCATATGGAAGCTTTGGCCAATAATCTGCTGAACATGACCACCGACATGCTGTTGCCGCCCGGCTATACCTCGATCGAATCCATGAAGCGCATCCGCGCCGCCAAGGTCAATCTTCGTGGGCGCCAGACACTGGATAATCTGATTGATTCCGGGGTAGTGATCATGGGAAGCCCGGAAACCGTGCGCCAGAAGCTGGCCGAATATCAGGAACTGGCCGGTTTCAACACGTCCCTGACCAAGACCCAGTTCGGCACGCTTCCCGCGGACATGACGCGCGCCAATATGGAAGCCATCGCCGAGGAAATCCTCCCCATGTTCCAGGCCCAGGAAAGGGACAAGGTCGCGGCGGAGTAGATTTTGCTCCCAAGCTTGACCGAAGCGGTCCCCAGTGAAAGACTCGCCGAAACAGGAGTGTGGCGATGTCGAAGACCGGTGCGGACCATCTGAAAAGCCTTGATGACGGGCGGGAAGTTTTCATCAATGGCGAGCTCGTGGAGGACCCGGTAAACCACGTGGCGTTCCGCAATTCGGTGCGCAGCGCGGCCGGTCTGTATGATTTCCAGGCCGAAAACCTCGATTTGATGACCTATGAATCCCCGACCTCGGGGAAGCCTGTAAATCTGGCCTGGCTGTTGCCCAAATCCTATGAGGACCTGGTGCGCCGGCGCGAAGCGATCAAGGCCTGGTCGCGCCAGACTTATGGTTTCATGGGGCGTTCGCCGGACCATATCGCATCCAGCCTGGTGGGGCAGGTCGCGGGTCTGCCGTTGTTCCAAGAACATAATCCGAAATGCGCCCGAGCCATCTGGAACTATTACGAATATGCGCGGGACAACGATGTTTTTCTGACCTATGTGATCATCAATCCCCAGGCAGACCGGTCAAAGGACACGGGTGACCAGGAAGATGAATTCCTCACCACCGCCATCGTCGATGAGGATTCCGAGGGTATCACCGTGCGCGGCGCAAAGATGCTCGGCACCTCGTCGATCATGGCCAATGACGTTCTGGTGGCCAATATCCAGCCCCTGGTTCCCGGCGAGGAGAAATATGCGATCTCGTTTGCCGTGGGTCTAGGGACCAAGGGCATCAAGATCATGTCGCGCAAATCCTATGAGGAAAACGCGGTCAGCAAATTCGATAACCCCCTGTCGTCCCAATTCGATGAAAACGACGCGCTGATATATTTCGATGACGTGAAAGTGCCGTGGGACCGGGTCTTCGTCTATCGCGGGCTGGATATGTGCCGCGCCCAGTTTCAGGATACCTGGGCCCACAGCAGCCAGAACTACCAGTGTCAGATCCGCCTGATGGTGAAGATGCGTTTCATGATGGGGCTGATCCGCAAGGTGTGCGACACCAACGGCACCACGGCGTTTCCCGCCGTGCGGGATCAACTGGGCCGGCTTGCGGCCCAGGCGGCCCTGGTCGACGGCATGATGCACGGCATCGAAGCCGCCGGGCAAAACTACAACGGCTATTTCATGCCCAACCGGCATCTGGTCTATGCGGCCCAGTCGTTGACCCAGGAAATGTATCCCCAGATGGTCAATGTGATGCGCGAACTGTCCGGCGGCGGGCTGATCATGCTGCCGTCCTCGGCCGCCGATTTCGCCAACCCGGAGCTGGCTGAACTGATCAACCGGACCCAGAAATCATCGATCACCGACCCGCAGGGCCGGGTAAAGCTGATGAAGCTCGCCTGGGATGCGCTCGGGTCGGAATTCGCCTCGCGCCATGTCCAGTATGAGATGTTCTATGCCGGGGCGCAGTTCGTGACCCGGGGCCATATGTACCGGACCTATCCCTGGGAAGACGCCACGGGGATGGTTGATGAACTCCTGGCCAGTTACGATCTCAAGGACTCGATCATAAGCCGCCCAAAAACAGAAGCGGCCGAATAACGAATAATAAAAGAGGTGGATATGCTCAAGCCGGAACAGGTCGAATTTTACAAATCCCGGGGTTATCTGTCGCCGTTGCGCGGCATCACCGGAGACAAGGCGAACTGGATGCACGGCGAGCTGGACCGGTTTGAACGGGAACGGGGCATTTCCGCCGGCAGCATTCATTTCAAGGGGCACCTGGTTTTCAAATGGTCTTACGATCTGGCTTGCTCTGCCGAAGTGCTGGATGCGGTCGAAGATGTGATCGGCCCGGATATCCTGGTGTTCGCCTCAAAGTTCTGGATCAAGGGTGGGGGCGACGGCACGTTCGTGTCATGGCATCAGGATTCCGCCTATTTCGGGTTGGAGCCCCATGACCTGGTCACCGCCTGGGTGGCGTTGACCGACGCCAACCGGGACAATGGCTGCATGCAGGTCATTCCGGGCTCGCATCTCGGGACGGCGCAAACCCATAACGAAACCTATGACCCGAAAAACCTGCTTGCCCGCGGCCAGAAAATCGAAAATATCGATGAGTCCGAGGCGGTTTTTATGGAATTGAAAGCGGGCGAGTTTTCACTTCACAACGAACGCACGGTGCATGGCTCGTTGGCCAATAACACGGATTCGGCCCGTATCGGATTGGCGCTGTTTTACATTCCGACCCATGTCAAATCGACCCTGGCGCGTCGCACCGCATGTCTGGTGCGGGGTGAGGACAGGTACGGTTATTGGGACGCCGATCCCATTCCGCGCCATGATTTCGATCCGGTCGTCATGAAACTTGTGGACCAGGCGCGTGAAGGCTATGTCGATCCAAAAATCGCGCAGGAAGCGCGTTAAGGGTCGATCGTCGCCTGCGCGGTCATGGTCACGCCGCCGTCCTGGTCCCGGCACCAGAGCGAGGCCGTCCTGCCATCGGTGTTGAGACTGCCCTGAATGGTGAAGTTTCCCGTATCGAACACCGGTTTCCACGTCCGGTAGCCGAAATGACCGATCGTGGCATCGGGGCATTCCGTGCGGCACAGTTCCAGCAACAGCTGGGAAATCAACGTGCCCTGCACCATCAGCCCGGGCAGGCCTTCACTTTCAGTGGCGAAGCGGTGGTCGTAATGGATGCGGTGGGTGTTGAAGCGCAATGCGGAATATCGGAACAGAAGCGCGGCCGTGGGCTCGATGCCGCGTGACCATTGCGGGTCGTCTGTAATCTCGGGCGCGAAATCGTCCGGCGTCGGGCGGTCGTCTCCGAAAAAGAAAAAAGCGCGCTCTTCGATCACGGCCGGTCCGCGTGGGCACTCGATGGTTTGCCGGAAATACAGATGGACCACCGGCCCGTGGGAATCTTCTTCCGTGTCGATGGCGGTGATTTCGGTGGTTCGCGTCATGCTATCGCCGATACGGAGCGGCTCCATGAATCCGTATGAGTCGCCGCGCAGACGCTGGCGGGGAAGCGGGATCGCCGGCATGAAGCCGCCGCCCATGGCCTGGCCATCTTCGCGCATGTTGTCGGGACCGTAGGCGGGAAGGAAATACAGCCCGTGCCAGCCGACGGGAATAATGTCGCCGGGTTTCGACGCCGGCGCATCGATACCGAACGTGGCGGCAAGAAGGGCGATCGGCGCGGCGGTGATTTCGTCCGTCGAAACCGCTTTTTTGCCGATGAACTTTTTCAGCTCTTCCATGGGCTTCAGGCCTTCAACCCGTCTTCGATGGCGAGCCCGATCCGGATCAGCCGTTCATCCCCACCGGTTTCACCCATGACCATCAATCCGACCGGCGCATCGCCCTGCTTATGGCAGGGCAGGGTCAGGGCGCAACGGTCCAGCAGATTGCCGACAGTGGTGTTGCGCAGGATATAGGGGTTCATTTCCGCATAGAGATCATCGCTGGCCTCGATCTCGGCGATGCTCGGCGCCACACAAGGCACGGTGGGCATGATCAGGGCGTCAAAGCCCGCCGATTCCATGTCGGCGCGCGCCATCACATCCTTCCGCAACGCCCGAATATCGATCAGATCGGCGGCGGACAGGTTATCGCCCCGCTGAATGCGGACCCGAACCCGGGGGTCTACCAGATTGCCCTTGGTGGTCAGCAGGTTGCGGTGATTGGCCCAGGCTTCCGCGCCAAGAATGCCGCCATGGGCCAACAAGGCGCCCATGTCATCCAGCGCGGCCAGGGGCGTTTCCGTAATCCGCGCACCGCCCGCCGACAGTTTCGACAGCGCCGTCTCAAAGGCCGCCGCAACCCGATCATCCAGATTGTCCAGCACATAGGTTTGGGGAACCGCGAGGCGCAGCCCCGATAGGGCAAAGGCGTCCGGCGCGCGCACGGGCGCTGCCCGCATGACCGCATCCAGCAGGGCGCAGCAGGTCACGGTGGGCGCCAGGGGACCGACGGAATCCAGCGACTGGGAAAGCGGGAAGACCCCGGTCAGGGGAATCCTCCCCGTGGTGGTCTTTAACCCGGTGAGGCCGCAGAGCGCGGCCGGAATCCGAACCGACCCGCCCGTATCCGTACCGATTGCGCCGGCCGCCATTTCATCGGTCACGGAAACCGCCGCGCCCGATGAAGACCCGCCGGGAATTCGACCGGTTGCACGGTCCCATGGGTTGCGCGGCGTATTGAAATTCGGATTGATGCCGATTCCTGAATAGGCGAATTCGGTCAGGTTGGTGCGCCCGATGATCACGGCGCCGGCGGCGCGCAGCCGGGCCACGGTGACTGAATCGATTTCCGCCGGGGCGGCGTCTTCGCGGGTCCGGGACGCCGCCCGGGTGCGCTCACCCGCCACATCGAACAAATCCTTGACCGATATGGGCAGGCCCGCGAGG